>JAADEM010000004.1 GCA_013153405.1 Chlorobiota bacterium | reverse complement strand
ATTGCTTCAATAACACTGACAGGAGTATTATCCACATTGGTGGTATTAATAAATATGTCATATTTTTCCGAAAGTTTGTGCCACTCTTTTTTGCTTAATACTCCGGTAAAAGTCACACTGTTTTGAAGCTGATATTCTTTTACGAGTTCCTGACATTTTAATAATGTTCCGTCTTTATCGGGCCCTACCATACATAAACTTGCCGAAGGATAATCCTTTTTCAGTAAACGCAACACTTCTATGGCCATCTGCGGATTGTATATAGCCGCAAAACTACGGACATACAGCAGTGAGGGTGAAATTTCAGATCTTAACCTGAACTTATAAATATTTATATCAATATTATTAGGAATTAGCATGGCATTATAACCTCTTTTTTCAAATTCATGCTTTAAATAACCAGATGGAGATATTAATCTGTATGCATCTTTAAATACATATCCTGACAATAAGGGATATTTCTTTAATCGATAAGGCAGGTTTCCACCTCTTAAAATCATTATATTCTTTAAAGACAAAAATTTACAAAAACGCGATATAAAAACAGAACCATAAAAACTTTTTTTGCTATATGTATCTATTAAAACATAATTTACCTCATTTCTGTATCTCCAGATTGACCATATCATGTCAAGCAGGCGAAACAGTATATTTTTTTTATCCGATGAGTAAAACATATCATAACCTTCTCTTTCCAGAAGAGGGCCTAAAGTTTCAATGCTTGTTGCTGATATACCGTGTTTAAGAAGCTTATTTCCTATATATAAAATCTTAATTTTTGACATTAACAGATATTCTGCTTTTAACAAATTTTTTAAGTTTAATTGGCCACGTATGATCCATAAACGGTTTTTCAAGTATCAGAAAAGCAAGTCCTGAGATTACGATCACGACGGGAATTATAATAATACCATATAAAATAAAATCAGCCCAATAACCCAGTCCGGATGTAATATCAGGAAATATCATCATAACTCCTGTAATGAGTGAATAATGAATCAGATAGGTTATATAACACATTCCACCTATTACACTTATTAACTGATTGGAAAATATACGTTTTATTCTGCTCCCGTATAATACCGATATAAAAACAATAAAAACCGCCAATGGAAGCAACAGGTATAATTTATAATATTTAAATACAAATATTAATATAATTGAAACAAAACCAGAAATATCAAGAAGCGTCTTGCTTACCGGCAATTCATCATACCGAAGATAAATATCTGCGACTATTATTCCTATAACAAAATACTGACCGAAACCTATCAACGATAAAACATGAACATTAATAACTGATTTAAGAACAGGAAATATTGACAATAATAATAGTAATACTACAAAACGTAAAATGGGCTTATTTACTCTGAACAACATTGTTATTAACGGAACAAGAATATAAAACTGAACTTCAATCTCCAGAGACCAGGCAACAGGATTTATATAACTCCATGTTCCGAATATCCAGTTGTGACTATAAAACAAGCTTGCAAAAAAAGATTTTATCAGTAATGCTGTTGGATTCGTTTGTAACGCAAGATGTACAAAGAAGAATATTATCAGAGTAATTATATAAGGAGGTTCTAACCTTGTAAGACGTCTCATAAAATATCGCTTTACACTTACTTTCCTATCTCCGTTAAGGTAATGACTGGCAAATGGTAAGGTGAGAATAAAACCACTGATTGCAAAAAACACAGGGACCCCGACATCACCTGTCAAAATGAATTTATCGACAATTTTCCCCACTCCTGACAGAGATTCATAATCATATCTGCCATTGAATCTAAGAAACGCCGTTCTGAAATGTAACAGCACAACAGGCAGAATAGCCAAGAACCTTAAACCATCAACTTCAGCCAGATATCTCTGGCTTGATACCCGTCTGAACTTTTCAAGCAACCGGGACATTCTGTCTTCTGTTATTTAATATTGACGAAATAATCATAAATGATGCTCCGTATAGAACTCCTGGAATCGCAAGACGCATTGCAGCATGAAACATGGTGGCATAGCTAAACACCAGAAATGCAATAAAATGAAGCTGCCCCGGACGAAACAGGGTAATTGTAAAGAAATACCTTAAAGGAATAAATATATAACATATTAAAAGAATTAACAGGCCTAAGGAGCCATTTTCAGACAGTAACCTGGAAAATTCGGTATGTGCCACTGCACCTTTCCCCAAAGTTAGTGCATGCCATCTGGAAGACATGCCATATCCAACCCCAAGAATAGGATAAGCCTTAAAAGCAGCAATATCACCTTCCATTATTTCACCCCTGCCTGTCAGATAATCTTTATTCTTTGTTTTTTCCCCATACAATACTTCCCTAGTGCTCTTCCCTTCGTAACGATAAAGTATATAATTATTTGATAATTTATTAGCATACCATATACCCGAAAATAATATTAACCCCACAAACAAAGCAGGAATGAATATTTTTTTCATTAAAACACGTAACCTGCTATCGATTAACAGTGCATATGCAACAGCCAGAAGCAACGCCATTACTGCACCTAACATCCCGCCCCTTGACATAGTCAGCAAACCCCTTATCAATAATAACGTAATAGCTGTAATATCAAATACAATATTCAGCAAAAGCCTGTTTCCTCTTATTAATTCAATAAGACCTAACAAAAAAAACCACCCTATAGCTGTTGATACCTGATTCGGAGCATATCCTCCCGACATCATTCCCGATGATTTTACACTGTAAAAAGATATACTGTCTAATCCGGCCTTCAGACTTAACATTACTAGCAATGTGAGAGCAGGGTAAAAAGCCAGTTTCATTCCCTGATTAAAATAATTTTTCAATACAGGCCGCTTATAAAAATACATTCCAGAAAATACAAGAGTAAGCGGTCCCGAAATATTAAACATCACCAATTTTCTTATCCATGTTAAGTTTTCTGCCTCAGTCAGGAATATGGAAGGCATCAATAAAAATAAAACAAAAACAAAAACATAGGGGATATATTTTCTTTTACCTGCCAGCAATCCGGTTAATAAAATCAGTATAGATAAATATTTTCCCAGCTCTGCCGACAATGCCATACCTGATGCCCTGTAAACAATCTCAAAACCCATAATGTACATGGCATAAAATCCGGCTCTTGAACCTCTGTCGCGGGTATAAATAATATCAAAAATAAAATATAAAAATATCCCAACATAAAACAATCCGGTAACGAATCCTCCTGATACAGAGACATAACCTAGAACAAGATGCAATAAAATTATTGTAACCTGAATATTCTTTTTCTCTAAAATATCAAACATCTATAATTTCATTAAGTATTCTTTCGGTATAATGTTCAAATGTAAACAACTTTGAAACCTCTCTTGCTTTAAGTACCATTGATTTCAAATCATTAGTTCTGAAAACAGTTTCTATTTTTTCAATTAGCTCTTTCTCCATATTTTCACTGTTCACCTTCACCAGAAAACCATTTTCTCCGTCTTTCACATATTGAGCAATGCTTGAAACATTTGAGACAACAGGTAAACAGCCGTAATTTGCGGCTTCAGCTATTACTTTAGGAAATCCTTCGGAGGCAGTGGATGGCAACAAGAATACATGACACTCTTTTAAAACATCTGCAACTTTATCCCTGCTTAAAAAACCATGAAAAACAATCTCATAAGGTATCTTTTCAGCTTTAGCTTTAAAGTCTGTCAATTCTTTTCCATCCCCGACAAAATGTATCGTCCCTATTCTTTCATTATTTATTTTACTAAACACATTTAAAATCCTGCGAACTCCTTTTGCGGACTCCAAACGTCCTACAAAACAGAAATTAAGCTTACCTGAATAATTTTTCTTCTCAACTATAGCTGCTCCTGTGTTAAGTTCTGCATTATTAAGACAGGGGTTTTCAAAAGTTATACAATGTTCGGGTTGATCCGGCCACTTACCATTGATTGTTACCTTTCGCCGTTTTTGTTTCTTCAGCATATAACGTTGTAAAGCATAACCCATTGGCGGTTTTTCCTGATTCCAGTTACCGGCATATTTAAACCACCCCTTTTTATTTACAAAAAATGTAAGAAACGGAATTAAATAAACCCCAATACCGGTTGGTGCCCGAAACTGAAACACATCTGCTTTTTTTAATGCCCGGTAAACAACATATAAATTATACGGTGCCGTGAATAAAACCTTTAACTTCCCTGATAAACTCCTTCCTCCCGATGGTTTTAACGGTACAAAATGTATATTTGATTTAGTATATTGTATTGAACTGTCCGGTACCTTACCTTCATGCAACGGGGCACAATGATATACTTCATCAAAACTGTCTGAAATAAAATTTATTTCTCTTACTGTCGGACCCCAACCCTTTATTTTTCCTGATGAGTCTCTGTAATGCTTAGTATGCGATATGATTAATAATTTCAATACTATCTCTTTTATTAAAAAAATAATAATCTATAAATATATTTGTAAAAATTTGAGCTCCATATCCATTTAAATGAGTTAAATCAGCAAATTCTTTTTTATTTCTTAGAACATTTGAAAAATCATGATAATTTGGCAAATATTCCTCAAGATAACTGAAGCTTACCGTAGATTTATAATAAGGCGATGTAAAAAAATACAGTTTTTTCCCCTTCTTCCTGCATATACTTATAATATCATCTATCACATTATTGTGTTTTTTAACAAATTCTTTAGAAAAGCCATCATTCCCTTTATATATCTTATTTAAAAACACAAATCCTTCATTATTTATAAAAGTTGCCCTTTTACCGAACATTATTAGACTTACATTTCTAAAG
>JAADEM010000109.1 GCA_013153405.1 Chlorobiota bacterium | reverse complement strand
AGTATTAAAGACACAAAAAAGCAGGATTATACGAATTAATAACAGTGTAACATTTTTATTATTTTGTCGTTGTTATATCAAACGTAAAACATGAAAAATTACACTCCTGTCATATCTGCAACATATCTATTTATGATAATCTTTTTACCGGTATTAAAAGGACAGATAATAATCAGAGATAATTATGCACGTTTCAAACATTTAACCACAGAAAACGGTCTGCCCGGAAATATAATTAACTCTTTATTACAGGACAATAAACGCTATATTTGGATAGGAACCGATAAAGGGCTTTCGAGATACGACGGCAACTACTTCAAGAATTATTTTTCAGTACCTGACGACAGTACTACTCTTCCCGATAATTATGTAATGTGTATTAAGCAGGACAGCATCGGAAATATATGGGTAGGAACCAGAAACGGTCTTGCTTACTTCAGCCGGGAAAACGAAAGATTCGTGAGAATACCTTTAATATCGGAAGAAGGGAAAGGCCTCAGCAGCAACCGTATTCGTTATGTTTTACCCGATAAGTTTCCATACATCTGGGTTGAGACAGAAGACGGGAACCTGCACTATTTGAACTCTGAGACTTTTATTTCCGAAATATATCCACACGAAAGAATAACGCAACCATATTACAATTATCACTCCATTTATAAAGACTCTGACGATAAGCTGTGGATTGGCGGTCGTAACTTAGGACCTGCATATTTTGATATTAAATATAAAACATTCTCCACAATTCCCGCAGACCCCCAAAATCCGGCAAAAAAAAGAGACAATGATGTTGCCTGTTATTTCGAAGACAGCAATAACCGGTTCTATGTAAGTGCAACAGACGGATTTTACCTTTATGACAGGATTAAAAATATATTTACAAAAAAACTTGCTACTTCAACATTTCAAATAGCAGAAGACAAAGAAAAAAACATATGGCTGGCAACAGGTGGTGGATTATACAAGTACATACCCGAAAAAGAAAAATTCATACAGTACTTTCATAACGAAAGCGATCCTGCCTCAATAAGCAGCAATCATCAAAACTGCCTTATAATAGATGCGGAAGATAATATATGGACCGGAACCCGGGCAGGAATAAATATTCTTTTAAAACAACAAACATATATTCGGCATTACCGCCACATCCCCTCACTGGAACATACGCTTAATAACAATAATGTTACATCTTTTTTTGAGTTAAATGACTCTGTGATTTATACAGGCACAAACGGTGGTGGCCTGAATGTTTTCAACACAAAAACAGAAACATTTAAGAATTTCACTTCCGACCCGGAACAAAAGTGCGCTATTTCGGCAAATAATGTTTCTGTTATAAGAGGGGACGGAAATCATCTATGGATAGGTTTATGGCGAGGAATAGGGTTTAATCGATTCGATCTTAAAAATAATTGCTTTACAAGATATGCTGTTAACCCCAACACCTACAAGGTCGATTGGTATAATGATTTTTATGTCGATGATAGCGACACTCTTTGGTGCGGAATATGGGGCGGGAAAGGCATTCATTTTTTCGATAAAAAGAAAGGTGTTTTTCTAGATAAGAATTTTCAGCCAAGATACCATCCCGACAACACCCCCCTTTTCGGACAGGTCACAAACGGAAATTTCATAATTACATCAGGATTAAAGGGAGTCATTTATCTTTTCAACAATGAAACAAAGACTTTTTATGGCTTTGTTTCGGATAAAAACGAGAACAATGCAAAAACTGAGAAGCTGAAAACAGGACACATTCCAAGTTATATAAGAATTTATGACGGCGTTACTTCCGGTAAAATAACAATGCTTACAACAAACAAAGGAGTATTACGATTCAATGCCGACAACACAACATTTGACTCTGTAGAAAAACTAAGTTACAGAAGTAATGCCATAACAAAAAGCTCAGAAAAAGATTCTTACTGGATTGCATCTGAAAGAGGGCTGGAATACTACAATGACATAAAAAAAGAATCTTTTCTCATTGAGAAAACCGCTGATAAGAACTCCCCTCTTTTCAACAATGAGATCTTTTCACTCTTTTTAAAAGACAAAACCGCTTTACTGATTGCAACTGCAAAAGGGCTTTTAATTTACAATCCTGTTTTATCTCAGTTTGTAACACAAAACAAGACCGGAAACATAAATAAGCTGAAAGGTAAACCGATAAAAAAAATTACCCGTTTCCCTGACGGCAGATTCGGATTTATCTTCAATCAGGGGTTTGCTATTTCCTCATCATCTTTTGACACTGTCCGTGTATTCAATATTGCCAATTCTTTCAATAAAAGAATGCCTACCGATATCATATTTGATATAATACAGGATAATAACGAACATATTTTTTTACTGGCAACAGATATGGGTATCATCAAATACGATGAAGGAAGCTCAGTATTCAATATCATTGATAAACTCAAAGAATATACCATTCACTCATTTTTGCCCGTTGGCAACAAACTGTCGCTTTGCACCGACAAAGGATATCTTCAATACATCCCTGCATCCGACTCGTTGATTCCATACAACAATCCTCCTTCCGATAAACTAACCTCACACCTCATAAGCTTTTTGCATGAAGATAGTGAAGGTAATATTTGGGCAGGCACCACAAACAGAGGAGTAAACAAGATTAATCCTGCAACTAACTATATCGATCACTATTTCAGCGAAAATCGGAAAGGTTTTTCCGGCACTGATGCACTATGCTTTTTACAAACCAATTCAGGCGACATATATATTGGCGGTGAAAAACTGAATCGTTATGACAAGAGTAAAGATTGTTTCGTAACCCCGGTTTTTGCAAATAAACTTCCCCAGGAAGAAATAAAATCACTGCTAGAAGATAAGAATAACAACATCTGGATAATAACCTCCGGTACTATTTTTAAGTATATAGTAGAAAATGACTCGTTGATAAATATCAGTAAACTTACAGGACTAAAGAATCTGACATTTACCCGTGGAGCATTAGAAGAGAAGTCGGGTAAGTTTCTTATTGGTAGCAATCGTGGTTTTATCCGGTTTTTCCCTGATGACATAAAACAAAACATACTGAATATTCCGGTTCAGATTACCGGCATTTCGGTTTTCGGGAAAGATGTAAAAATAAATAATGAAGAAAATGGCAGCATAACATTAAATTATGATGAGAACTTTCTTGAGATAAAATTCTCAACTATGAGTTTCTCTCCGGTTTCTGCCACATACGAATATATGCTGGAAGGGATTGATAAAACCTGGGTAAAAACAACAAGACCTTCTACATCATATACTAAAATTCAGCCGGGAGAATACATGTTTAAAGTTCGTAACTCTATGGCACCCGAAACCACACTATCTGAACTTAACATATACATAAAGCCTCCATTCTGGAAAACATGGTGGTTCAAATCACTCATAATATTAACTATTGTATTAATCATAACTTACTGGTGGAGACTTCGCCTGAACAAAGTCAGGGTTCTTGAAAATAACCTTAAGTTAAAACAGCGACTCCTTTTATCACAACTGAACCCACATTTTATTTTTAACATATTAACAGCCATTCAGAATTTCATATACCAGAACAAGCCACAGGAATCAGGAAAGTATTTATCAAAATTTGCTAAACTAATGCGCCTTGTTCTTGAAAATATGCGAAGCGATTTTACTTCTATAGAAAAAGAAAGAAATACTCTTCAGTACTATCTGGAGATGCAAAAGTTACGTTTTAATGACTCATTTGATTTTGAAATTCAGATAACAGGAAACGGAGATCTTTATAACATGGCAATTCCAACCATGGTATTACAACCTCTGGTAGAAAATGCCGTGGAACACGGAATGAGAAAAATTAAAAAAGGAGGAAAAATAAATATCCGGATAGATCTGAAAAATTCATTATGGAACGTAACAATAGTGGACAACGGCTCGGGCATAAATGAAGGATCAACAGGGAATAACAAAAGTCACAAATCAATCTCCACTAAGATTTTACAAGAACGCATAGAAGCATTTAACAAAAGAAAAAACAATAATACATTTTACATAAAATTCAGTAATCTGGCTAATGAAAAATCCGGCCAAAGCGGCACAAAAGTAATTCTGGTTTTGCCGGCCATACCAGTAACCAAATCCGATTAAAACAAAATAAAACAGAAAATGAAAATCAAAACCTTGATCATTGATGACGAATCAAATGCTCGTGATGCATTAAAAGGTATGTTGAACTATAACTTTCCTGAAATAGAAATAACAGGAGAAGCTGACGGTGTATTTTCCGGTCTCAAAGCAATACATGATCTGTCGCCAAACCTCGTATTTCTCGATATAAGAATGGGTGACGGTACAGGAATTGATTTACTTCAACGATTGGAAGAATTAAACTTCTCTTTAATATTTCTTACTGCCTACGACGAATATGCTCTGAAAGCATTTAAATACTCGGCCACCGATTATCTTCTGAAACCGATTGATATAGACGAACTCACCGAAGCCATAGAAAAAGTAAAAAAGAACATGCTTCATCCCGGTTTTGATGTTCAGGCTCTTATTGATAATTTAAAATCCGATAACACAAACGAAAAGAAAATAGTACTTAAAACATCTGATTCTATTCATCTCATTAAAATATCATCAATAGTAAGATGTGAATCATCTGGCAATTACACACAGTTTTATTTCGACAACCGCAAACCTGTCATCGTTTCAAAACCCTTAAAAGATTACGAAGCAATATTGCCGGCTTCCGTCTTTTTTCGTTCACATCAGTCACACCTTATAAACATTAATAAAATTGATCATATAAAAAAACAAGACGGGTTTCAGATAATAATGACAGATGGTTCAAATGTACCCGTTTCAACCCGTAAAAAGGAAACACTTTTGAGTCTCCTGGAACAAATTTAGATACAGTATATTACAAAAAATATTTCATTTTAATTATATTTGGATCGGGAGACCTGTTTATTGACCTTACACGCAATTAAAAATGAAAACCAACATTAGATGGATTTTCACTTTGGCAGTATATCTGTTTTTCACATCCGTTTCGAAAAGTGAATCCTTTAATACTGAAAATCCGGACAGCTATTATGAAAAAGTAACTTTTGAATTTACTGATAATAAAATAATTATACCAGTTACAATAGACGGTGCCGAATACCGTTTTTTATTCGATACCGGAGCTCCAAATGTAATATCAAAAGAGCTTTTTGATAAAATATCGCCTAAGGTTCTAAAAACAACAAAAATAAACGATGCTGCCGGCAATAACAGTAATTTAAGCATAGTACAAATTCCCGGAATAACAATCGGAAGTACAACTTTTAAAAATACCAAATCTCTGGTTTATGACATTAAAAAAATTGACATCTTCAAATGTTACAACATTGATGGATTTATTGGCAGTAACCTTCTTAAAAACTCAATTGTACAAATCGATTTCAAAAACAAGTTGCTAATTTTTACCGATAATAAACGAAACTTAGAACTTGAAAAGTCAAATGCTATAAAAATGGAAGTCCTGGGAGAACAAAGCAGCCCTTTCATTTTTGTGGAGTTAAAAGGAAAAATGAACGCCAGAGATCAGGTCATGATCGATACAGGAATGGATGGTTTTTATGACATATCATACCGCAGCTACGATATTTTTAAAAGTAACGATATCTTAAAGGACCTGGCAACATCCACCGGCGGTGGTATAGTAAGCTTATTCGGAAATGAAAAACAAACAGAACAACACCGTATACTGGTACCGGAATTAACCGTTGCTGCAGTTACTTTTAAAAATCTGGTAACAACAACCACTTCTGACAACATTTCACGTATAGGCACCGAAATGATGAAATACGGAATAATAACTATAGATTTTAAAAATCAGAAATTTTATTTTAAAACAAAAGAAAATACCATAGAGGTCTCAAAACCATTACCGGGTTTTACTCCTATAATACTGAACGGACGTCTATCTGTGGGGTATGTATGGGACGATAAGCTTAAAAATCAAATCAGTTATGGTGATGAAATTGTAAAAATAGAGAATGAAGATATTTCAAACTTGCAATTATGCGATATCCTGTCACGAAGAGAGGTATTCAGGAATAAAGATACTTTGAGTGTAGAATTTAAATCAAAAACAGGAGAAATAAAGAAGATAATCATAATAAAAAAGCTACCCCTGTAACGATGTTTCCTCTGTTTATGATTTTCTCATCTGTCTTTTGTAATTTTACCATATGAGCATAGCAAAAGACATTAGCCGTATTTTAAACGACATAAAAAGCGACAACACTTCCGGTTCAGGCGATTTATTATCCGTACTTATAAATAAACTCTTGGCTTACTCTAATGAAATCAGGGATTATTCATCTGACGATATACAAAATATTAAAGTCGCCATAAAGGAGTTCAAAAATAAAATGTCAGATTTTGCAATCATCTCTCACTTTTGCAATTACCTGACAAACAACCTTAACGACTACAAGAAAAAAAGTTTCTCATTCCCGGATCTGATTAACCAATACAAAACCATCTGGAAATATGTAAACGAAACAGCAGCAGACAATTTTATAAACAGCATTAACATAAACGGAAAAAACATCCTTCTACATAGTCACAGTTCTGCTGTTATAACCCTTTTCAAAAAACTGAAAAATAAAAACAAAAACATTACAATAGTTCAAACAGAAGGCCGACCGGCATATGAAGGTCGTTTACAGGCAAGAAAGCTTGCATCATACGGATACAAAGTAAATATTGTTACCGATATTGGTTTTTCACCTATTATCTCTGAAATCGATATGGCACTGTTTGGTGCCGATAAAATATATGATGATTACATCATTAATAAAACAGGTTCTCATGCCATCGCCCTCATTTGCCGTGAAAATGAGATTCCTGTTTATGTTATTGCCGACAGCAGAAAGTTTATGAAAACCGTTTTGTCCGGTAATTATTCTCAACCTGTCAGAGATCCTGACGAAATATGGAAGGAGCCTCCTGCCAAAGTAATTCCGGTTAATTATTATTTCGAACCTTTACCTGTAAAACTTATTACCGGAATTTTTACGGAAAAAAACATATGAAAAACACATCTTTTTACTGAAAAACAAAATTTAAGTTAGAATAAACAACACTTATGTGTATTTTATTCAGAAAAGTTATATCCTGATTCTACATAACATTACTATTATTTTGCCCTTAACCTTCATACTTTTAGCTTTGCATCAGAATAAATAAAATATAAAATATCATGAACATATTACTTCAAAACTTCGACACACCATACCAGACACCCCCTTTTCACCTGATAAAAGAGGAGGATTACCTGCCTGCATTCAAAGAGGCAATTGCAATGGCAAAGAAAGAAATTGATGACATTATCAATAACACTGAAAAACCGGACTTTAAAAATACGATTGAAGCATTGGAAAAAACGGGAAAGCAATTGAATGTCATCAGTAACATATTTTTCAATCTCAATCACGCTCACACTAACGAGAATATTCAAAGCATTGCACGCGAGGTTTCTCCGTTACTTACTGATTTCAGCAACGACATACGGCTCAACGAAAAACTGTTTGCCCGCATAAAAGAAGTTCACGACAACTCTGACAGGGCAGCTTTGAGAGAAGACCAGGTTAAGCTGCTTGAAGACACATATAAAGATTTTGTTCTGAACGGGGCTTTGCTTACAGGAACAGATAAAGAGCACTACCGTGAGATTACCAAAGAGCTTGCGCATCTGTCGTTGAAGTTCGGAGAAAATGTTTTGGCTGAGACGAATGACTACAAACTGCATATCACGGATGAGAGAGGCCTTTCAGGCCTTCCCGAAGGTGCTGTGGAAGCCGCAGCAGCACTAGCTAAAAGCGAAGGCAAAGAGGGCTGGATGTTCTCACTCCATTTCCCGTCGTACATGGCATTTATGAAATATGCCGACAACAGGGAGTTACGCGAAAAACTATACCGTGAGTTCTCAAAACGCGGGAACCGTGACAACGAACACGACAACAAAGAGGTGATAAAAAAGATGGTGTCACTTCGGGTTGAAAAGGCAAAACTCCTTGGCTACGATACCCACGCTGACCTTGTGCTTGAGAAAAGTATGGCTTCATCGAAAGACCGGGTTAATGGTTTTTTGCAGGAACTACTGGATGCGTCAATTGATTTTGCAAAAAAGGATATTGAAGAAGTAAGCAGGTATGCAAAACAAAACGGGCTTAATGATGACCTGCAGCGCTGGGACCTGATGTACTACAGCGAGAAGCTGAAAACGGAAAAATTCGGACTAAACGATGAAATGCTAAAACCATATTTCAAGCTTGAGAACGTAGAAAAAGGTGTGCTTGGCCTTGCTGAAAGATTGTACGGAATAAAGTTCAATGAAGTTGACAACATTCCGAAATACCACGAAGAGGTAAGGACTTTTGAAGTACTGGACGAGAATGGTAAACATCTCGGTGTTCTTTACCTCGACTTCTTTCCCCGTCCCTCGAAGCAGGGAGGTGCCTGGATGACCTCTTTCCGCGACCAGTACATTGACGATAGCGGCAACGATGTCCGTCCTCACATTTCGCTTGTGATGAATTTCACCCGACCCACAGAGACAAAACCGTCACTGCTTACTTTTCGTGAAGTGCAAACTCTGTTGCATGAGTTTGGCCACGGAATGCACGGAATGCTAAGCCGTGTACATTACGAAAGCCAGTCGGGCACAAATGTGTACCGTGATTTTGTTGAACTACCGTCGCAGATAATGGAAAACTGGTCAACAGAACGGGAATGGCTGAAGGAGGTAGGAAAGCATTACAAAACTGGAGAAACAATACCCGATGAACTTATTGACAAAATTATCGGCAGCAATATCTTCCAGAGCGGTTACCAGACTGTTCGCCAGCTTTCGTTCGGACTGAATGATATGGCCTGGCATACTCTTACCGAACCTTTTGAAGGAGATGTGATAGAGTTTGAGAAAGAGGCAATGGCACCAACCGAACTGTTTCCTCCCGTGGAAGGCAGCAGTGTAAGCACCGCTTTCTCTCACATTTTCGACGGCGGTTATTCTGCCGGTTACTACGGCTACAAATGGGCAGAAGTTCTTGATGCCGATGCCTTTGAGGCATTCAAAGAGAAAGGTATTTTCAACCGTGACGTTGCAGACTCTTTCCGCAGGAACATACTTGAACGCGGCGGCACCAAACATCCAATGGAGCTGTACAAAGCATTCAGAGGCAAAGAGCCGTCTATTGAACCGCTATTAAAACGCAGTGGTTTAAAATAAAACAATGATGGGGTTGTCTAAAAAGAACAGAAATGATGAAAATATCACGCAAAGGCGCTGAGATCGCAAAGTTAAATATCTGATTTACAATGCTAATTTTTCTTTGTGTCTTTGCGCCTTTGCGAGAAAATCACTTTTTGGACAGCTTCCACTTACATCACACTGAAAACTAAAATCCAAACAAAAACAAAATGAAAGCACTCCATCCTCTCCGCGGCATCATAACAATCCTCAACACCCCATACACTCCCGGAGGTGAAGTTGATTTTCCTGCTGTAAACTGCAACGTAAAAGAGGCATTGCGTGCAGGTGTATCCGGTTTTGCAATAAACATCAAAGAAACACGAACATCAAAACTTTCACTGTTTGATAAGTTGAAAATTACAGAAACAGCCCTTGATGCCTGTAACAATGAAGTACCCGTTTTTGTCGGAATCGGTGAAACGGCAGACGAAGCCGTGAATGATTTGAACATCTACAAGGCACTTGGTGTAAAGGATGTGGTTGTACAAATCCCTTACGAAAATGACGAACAATTCAAAGCCGAATTCCATAAAGTGGCAGAGCATGTACCCGGAACCATAATGCTTGACATTCAGGAACCACAGAAAAACCTGTCTCAAAAACTTCTGTTAGATATATCCGGGAATGTCCCTTCTTTTCAATACCTAAAAATAAATTCATTATCTGATTTAGATAATTTTTCAGATCTGCAAAATCTGTCAGACAGCAAACTCAATATGGTCTGTACTGATATTTCCCGTATGGCTGAAAGACAGAAACAAGGCATACCTGTTTTCATGCCCTTTGCAATGCATTGGGTCTTTACCGAAATATTCAACCTCTTTTTTAATGGTAACGAAAGTGAAGCTGTTTCGCTTTTCAATGAAATACATCCTGTTATTGAATTTACAGAAAAACACCCTGACACGTTATACCTCTTTTTCAACCGCTTGCTTTGGAAACAGGGCATCTTCTCCTCTCCCCTTGTAAAAGATATGGCACCATTTAACGAAACAATGGCACAAAAAGCCGATAAGTTAATAAAAAAGATAATGGTGCTGGAAAAAATGATAAGGGAAGGCAGGAAATATTTTTAACATCAATGAAGCCATTGACCATAATGATCTTCTTTCAGCAGGAACGTACAGCTTGTTTCGGTTTTTATTGAGAACCGTGCGTACCTACGACTAAATACAGATAATTTCTCTGCAAAAAAATCACTATATTTAGAAATCAATTTTCTAAATGTAGCACCTATGAAATCCAAGATTTTTAACCTGTCATTTATTTTTATCTTCGTTTTTTCCGTTTTTACTTTTGCAAAAAAGAAAGAATCCCAACCGGAAACCAAAGACACACTTTTCACTTCATCCACTTTCTCGGGGCTAAGCTTCAGACATATCGGACCCGCTCTGAAATCAGGAAGGATAGCCGATATTGTCATACACCCCGATAATCCTAACATCTGGTACGTTGCCGTTGGTTCAGGCGGAGTATGGAAGACCGAAAATGCAGGAACAACCTGGAAACCTATATTCGACGGTCAGCCGGTGTATTCTATCGGTTGTATTACCATCGACCCTAACAACCACCACACAATATGGGTAGGAACAGGTGAGAATGTAGGAGGCCGTCACGTCGGCTGGGGCGACGGTATTTACCGCAGCACCGATGATGGTAAGTCGTGGAAGAACATGGGACTAAAACACTCAGAACATATTTCAAAAATAATAGTACACCCTTCTAATCCCGACATTGTCTGGGTGGCATCGCAGGGCCCGCTGTGGAGCAAAGGCGGCGACCGCGGTCTGTTTAAAACAACCGACGGCGGTAAGACCTGGAAGAAAACCCTCGGCGATGACGAATGGACAGGTGTAACCGACATAGTTATCGATCCTCGAAATCCAAACAGACTGTATGCAGCAACCTGGCAGCGCGGACGTAACATTGCCGCTTATATGGGAGGAGGTCCCGGAACAGCTCTTTACCGGTCGGAAGACGGAGGAGAAACCTGGCAGAAACTTACCAACGGCATTCCCAAAGCAACAATGGGAAAGATAGGACTTGCCATCTCTCCGCAAAATCCAGATGTACTTTATGCTGCCATCGAGCTTGAAAGACGTAAAGGAGCTGTTTACCGTTCTGCAAACCGCGGATCTTCTTGGACTAAAATGTCAGATGCGGTATCCGGAGCTACAGGGCCTCACTACTATCAGGAGCTGTATGCTTCACCACATAAATTCGACCGAATTTACCTTGCCGACATCCGTATGCAGGTGTCTGAGGACGGAGGAAAGACTTTCAAACCAATGCCGGAAAAAGATAAACACTCCGACAACCATGCCCTAGCATTCCGGAACGATGACCCAAACTACCTTCTCGTTGGCTGCGACGGCGGAATTTACGAAAGCTTTGACCTTGCAAAGACCTGGCGTTTTATCTCAAACCTGCCTGTAACACAGTTTTACTTTGTGGCCGTTGATGATGCAAAACCGTTCTACAATATTTACGGCGGTACTCAGGATAACAACACACAGGGAGGTCCGTCGCAAACCGATAACAGCACAGGGATAGTTAACAGCGACTGGTTTATCACGATGGGTGCTGACGGTTCACAGCCTGCGGTAGAACCAGGTAATCCCAATATTGTATACTCACAGGGACAAGAAGGAATGTTGAACCGCATTGATCGAAAAACAGGTGAGATTCTGTTTATTCAGCCTCAGCCCGGAAAAGATGAAGGTTTTGAGCGGTACAACTGGAATGCACCGTTGCTGATAAGTCCGCACTCTCCCACCCGACTATATTTTGCATCTCAAAGAGTTTGGCGTTCGGATGACCGTGGAGACAGCTGGACTCCTGTTTCGGGTGACCTTACAAAAAACCAGGACAGGATAACCTTGCACATTATGGATAAAACATGGAGCTGGGACTCTCCCTGGGATGTTTATGCTATGTCAACTTACAACACAATAACGGCAATATCCGAATCTCCCGTTAAAGAAGGCCTGATCTATGCTGGAACAGATGACGGCAGAATTCAGGTAACAACCGACGGAGGTAAAAACTGGACAAAGATTGATGTTAGCAGTATACCGGGCGTTCCTGCAACTGCTTACGTGAACGACATCAAAGCCGACCTGTTTGATGAGAGCACCGTGTACGTTGCCTTCGACAATCACAAGTTCGGTGACCTGAAACCATACATTTACAAAAGTACCGACAAAGGTAAAAGCTGGACTTCACTGAAAAACAACCTGCCCGATACAACCATTGTCTGGCGTATTGTTCAGGACCACAAAAAGCCGGAACTTATGTTCGCCGCTACCGAGTTTGGAATGTGTTTCACAATCAATGGTGGCAAGAAATGGGTTAAGCTTACCGGAAAAGTACCGACCATCGCATTCCGCGATGTTGTGATACAGAAAGATGAGGACGATCTTGTTTGTGCTTCGTTCGGACGCGGCATTTACATACTTGATGACTACTCTCCGTTAAGAAACATCACAGAACAGCAGTTGCAACAGGAAGCCACACTCTTCCAGGCAAAGGATGCATTGTGGTATATCCCGCGTATAAACTCACGTGAAGACCAGGGAGCTTCGTTCTTCAAAGCACCTAATCCGCCCTTTGGAGCTGTCTTCACCTATTACCTGGCCAACGATTACAAAACATTAAAAGAGGAGCGTCAGGCAAAAGAAAGAAAGCTTGAAAAAGAGAAAAAACAGGTAACATTCCCCGGATGGGAAGCTGTTGAGAAAGAAGCCAGGCAGCAGAAGCCGCAGATAGTGATAACCATAAAAGACAGCGATGGCGATGTGGTAAGACGGATAACCGCACCGGCAAAAAAAGGTTTCCACCGCATTGCATGGGACCTGCGTTACCCCTCTCCTGCCCTTGTTGACCCGTGCAGCAGTAAAAAAGACAGTAACCATAGAACCGGAAGCGGACTTCTCGTGATTCCGGGAACTTACACCGCTATTATGTCGAAAGTGGCCGACGGAGTTACTACACAACTGTCGGAACCGGTGACATTCAAGGTGGTTCCGCTACGAAAAGGAACACTACAGAGACCGTCATACGAAGAGGCCGAAAAATTCTGGAAGTCAATAAGCAAAACTACCAAGGAAGCTATGGCTCTGTCGATGAAAGTGAACAAAGCCCTGTCTAAAACCGAGGCCTTACAAAAAGCATTGAGTAGTGCAGCAACAGAGCCCGGAACCCTGGAAGCCGATTTGCACAAGGTACGTAACGAATTGTTGGACATTCAGACAAAACTGTACGGTGAAAAAGCAAAAAACGAAGTTGGTGAAAAAACTGCTCCTACCCTGTTCTCTCGTATTAGTGTTCTGATGATGGGAACCCGTAACTCAACTTACGGCCCAACTCCATTGCTTCAGCAAACACTTGACATAGCAAACAGCAATCTAAGTGAACTTAAACCAAAAACAGAAGGCGTAAGCAAAAAATTGAACGAAATCATCAAAAAAGCAGAAGAGGCAGGGATTGTGGTAGTGGAGTAAAACACAGTCCCCTCCCGATCCTGCCTGACAGCAGGTCCGCCTGAACTTCGGGCAGCCCCCTAAAAGGGGATGATAAATTATAACAATAAGCCCTGTAAGGGCGACATATTTTTACCGGGGGTGTCAACCCCCGGATCCCGATTGCCCAAAGGTTTGGTTTGTCACTATTTTTGCCATCTTGCAAAAATAGTGACAAACCCACACACAAATTCTTAAATGAACGAACAGTTATGACATTCCTCGAACTCATAGAAAAACGCCAGAGTGACCGCAAGTACTCCGACAAACCCGTGGAAAAGGAGAAACTGATGCGCTGTCTTGAAGCAGCACGCCTTGCTCCGTCGGCTTCAAACTCCCAGCCATGGACTTTTGTTGTTACCGATGACCCGCAAAAAGTAGTAAAGCTTGGTAAAGCGGCACGTGGCCCTCTCGGCACTTTCAACACTTTTACCGACAAAGTTCCTGTGATTGTTTCCATTGTGCTTGAAAAGCCGAAAAGAGTAACGGAACTGGGAATGAAGGTGAAAAATAAAGAGTGGCCCCTTATCGACATCGGCATAACAGCAGAACATTTCTGCCTTCAGGCGGCGGAAGAAGGACTCGGTACCTGTATGCTCGGCTGGTACGATGAGAAAAAAGTAAAAGAGATACTTAACGTCCCCAAAGAAAAAACAGTAGCACTGCTTATAACTGTCGGTTATACACCCGAAGGTTACAAACACCGGAAAAAAATAAGAAAGCCAATGGAAGAGATCGTCAGATGGAATAGTTATTAACATCTTTATTAAAACTATTAATGTCTTTTTATACCAGTTGCATCTAAAACATGAAAATGAATTTAAAGAGCTGCCTATTATAATTTTGACATCCAATATGTAAAACAAATTGTAAACGCGAACAAATCCACAGGTTTCGTGTTTTATATTTAAACCAATATCCAAAAAAAATGAACAAGCCACTAATAGCATTAATTTTACTTTCAGTTTTTTTCTTTTCTTTCACACCTGACAATCCTGCCTACAAACTTTACGATAAGAACGGCAAAGAGGTAAAGTATTCGAAGATGATAGCAGATCTGAAAAAGAATCAGATAGTATTTATCGGGGAACTGCACGACAATCCCATATCGCACTGGCTGGAACTACAGATAACAAAAGACCTATACGATTCAACAACTCAAAACCTGATACTCGGAGCTGAAATGTTTGAAGCCGATAATCAGCTGGTGATAGATGAATACCTTCAGAAACTTTTTGATGACAAAAAATTTGAAGCAGAACTTAAACTGTGGAAGAATTACAAAACAGACTATAAGCCGTTGATGCTTTTTGCCCGTGACAACGGCTTACGTTTTATTGCAACCAACATTCCAAGAAGATATGCAAATATTGTTTTCAGGAAAGGTTTTGAAGGACTGGAAAACCTTACAGATGAAGCCAAGAGATACTTTGCCCCTCTGCCGATAAATTATGATCCCGAAGTAAAAAGCTACAAGGATATGTTGAATATGAATGACCTTCCGGCAGGTAAAGCGGGAAAAGCAGCGCATGCAATGGCAAACCTTCCAAAAGCTCAGGCAGCAAAAGATGCAACGATGGCATATTTTATCGACAAGAATATGCAACAGGGAAAAATATTCATCCATTACAACGGTAAATACCACTCACAAGACCATGAAGGAATTGTATGGCACCTGAATAAAATGAACAAAGGATGCAAAATCGTTACTGTTTCAACTGTTTTACAGAGTGATATATCAAAACTTGATAATGAATTTATTGGCGAAGCCGACTACATCATTTGTGTACCTCATGATATGACAAGAACATACTGATCTCAAAAACATTTTTTCTGTTAAACATAAATCCTGTTTAACAAGTCTTAAATGTGCCTGTCCCGGAGTATCAATTTTTTTTTAATTAGCTTTATTCTGAAATGATTAAATCTGAAAAATATTTAAACATCCTGCTTATCGGCTATAATTTATAAAAAATTATCTGTTCTAACTCCCGTTTAGCTTGTCTTTCAGGTTTTCTTTAAATTCAATTCCATACTCTTTCAGCTCCTCAAGTATCGGCTCATAAATCTCCTTAAAATTAGGAATGCGTAATCCTGTCACCTTTAATTTACCTGTCAGATAAAGCTTCACAGCCATAGCAAGAGGAAGACCTACAGTTTGTGACATAGCAGTATCTGTACGGCTCTTTCCCTCAACCACAAGCGATGATGTCAACTCTTTTCTGCTGCGTTTTCCTTTTTCACGATAGATAAATTTATGCCACATAACTATCATATCCCTGTCATCCGGCTTAAGTTTCCATTTTTTTGCAAGTATATGCTGCAATGCCTGAGCAGGTGTGGCTTTTTTAAGTCCCAGCTTTTTATTACTAAAAAGTTCTAACCAATCAAGCTTTTCTATGATATCTGAATCCTGATCGATGTGCATGTAATGAAACAGTTTAGTACGAACAGAATCCGAAGGATGATAATAAAGAAATGAATTCACAAACTCACGATAAGTCATATTCTCTGTATTCTCCATATAGTAGGTATCATCTGTCATTCCAAGCTGTACAAACACATTCCATGCACGACAAAAACCAGGACGACGTAATGTTCCGCGATATACCGTCGGAACTCCTTCGAGCTGATATTGCTTTATATATTTCAATGAGTCACGATTTGCATACCCCTCAAAACGACCATAACCTTCTATCTCTATCAATTCGGTACGGCGAAAAAGACGATTGTACGGTATATACTTATATTTTCCTTCCTGTATAAATTTAGCAGGTTCACCCTGCCCTGCCACTACTACATTGCGAGGGTTCCATGTAAACTTGTAATGCCATGGATTATCATCTGAATCAGGAGCTATTAAACCTCCGGTAAAGGATTCAAAGTCCAGCAATTTATGACCTTCTGCTTTTATCCTATCAATAATATTCATTGCCGACATATGATCGATACCCGGATCAAGACCTGTTTCGTTCAAAAACAGAAGTCCTTTTTGTTCAATCTCATCAGCTAGTTCCCTCATCTCATCCGACTCGTAAGATGCAGTAAACAACGACTTTTCAAACTTCAGACAAGTACGGGCAACTTCAATATGAAACCTTGCTGGCAAAAGAGAAACAACAACATCAACCTCTTTTATAAGTTTTTCTCTTTTCTTATCATCAAATATATCGAACCGGACAACTTTTGTTTCTGGTCTTACTATTTTCTTTATAGATGCGGTGTGTTTATCGGCAACTGTAAGTTTCCAGTTGTATTTTTCGGAATGCTGCTCAAGATAATTAATCAGCCTTGCTGCTGACATTCCGGCTCCGATGACCAAAACAGACGCTTCTTTTCTTATTCCGTCTGACCTTTTCGTTTTAACATCAGACTTACTGGAAGCCACTCCTCTGGAGACAGGTTTAGCTTTTTGGTTTATTTTATGATTTTGCATGAAAGATCCCTTAATTATGATTTAAAAATATTACGTGGAATTTTCTTCCTTCCCTTATTCTGACCTGAAATAGTGCAAGACAGGAAAAGGAACATTATTTCACCCCTGTTCTACGTAATCCCTCAGATATTCAAAATATTCGGTAAGCCTGCCATTCTTTGCTATAGTAGCTCTTTCGATAATTTCATCTTCATCACTACTTAACAGATGTGGTAAAACACCATTAATCAGCTGTTCTCCGAACTCACGAGAGGCATCCACCGGTAATTCTCCCGGCAATGTATCTACAGCCATTACCGTAATGTACTTCTCATCCGAAAATGGCGGTTTTTCCTCTTCACTCCACGGGTCGTAATCATAAACAGGCTCCGCAATTGTACATGCTCTGATAGTTGATGGTATAGAACCCTTAATATCACAGGTAATATCAGCAATCACCCTGATTCTGAAATCCTCACTTCTCATATCATCGTTTTCGAATAAAACAGGTGCTTTAGGATCCCAATATGCAGCCGATATAAGAATATCAGTATGTGGAATGAAACGTTTGAAATTGTTTTCGTACTCCTCAGGATATTTAAAAAAATGCATTAAATCAAACTCTTTTCCGCCTTTATGTTTGTTATAATCACCCGGTTCCAACTGAACATAAACAGGACCATTAAATACCTTTCCGGAAAGATAATCATCAACTGCCAGCCTTTTAATGCCTGCTGTTTCAAGTATTTCGACAACACCATTAGCTACCCTGCCGTTACCAGTAACAGCAATTTTCACCGACGGCAACTTTACTTTTCCCAACTCCATTTTAAGCTCTTTCAGGTCGTAGCACTGATTTGCCGGTTTGAGGTTAAAGCGATTGTACCTCTTTCCATAAGTCAAAAGAGCGTTATACGCACCAACCAGTCCTGCAAAATGTCCGAAACCAATAAGACGAAATCCCTTTTTATCGGTAAGAACCTCGTAGTCTATCAATCGGATATTCCGTTTTAAAACCTCACGTAACAGATCTTTGTTATACGGTTGTTTTTTAATGGTATGAGAAAAGAAAAAATATGTTTTTTCGTGTATTAACTTATCCTTAGGAACTTCTTTAACTCCCATAAGAACATCACAATCCGACACATCATCCACAACCCTTATCCCCTCTTTTTTATAATCATCATCTGAGAAACACCTGACATCACTGGACTGTGCAACCACCTCTAACGACGGATATTTTTCCATAAGTTGCTTACACTGTTCGGGAACAAGAGGGACTCTCTTGTCGGGAGGAGTCTTCATTTCTCTGATTAAACCTATTTTCATTTTTCTTTTTTTTATAATTCAGATTATATTTTGGGTTAAAACGTTTATAAAATAACTATGGCTTAAACACTAAGTCCCGAACTGAATTGTCGGCGTGGCCTAAAGTCACACCGACAATTTCAATATCAATTATTAAATATCAAATTCTATTCCCTGTGCCAACGGCAGGTCAGTACCGTAATTTATGGTATTGGTCTGACGGCGCATATAGGCCTTCCAGGCATCCGAACCTGATTCGCGGCCTCCGCCTGTCTCTTTCTCACCTCCAAAAGCTCCACCAATCTCTGCACCTGAAGTTCCGATATTAACATTAGCTATACCACAATCGGAACCTTCGGCAGAAAGAAAACGTTCTGTTTCGTGTATGTTGGTTGAGAACATTGCCGATGACAATCCCTGAGGAACACCATTGTGAATCTCGATGGCCTCATCAAGGTCTTTATATTTCATCAGATAAAGCAACGGAGCAAATGTCTCCTCCTGAACCACATCCCAATGATTCTCTGCCTCTGCAATAGCCGGCACAACATAACATCCTGATTCATATCCTTCACCCTCAAGTACCTGACCTCCGTATAGAACTTTACCTCCTTCATTGCCGATACGCTCAAGAGCAATCTGATATGTCTCAACTGCACTCTTATCGATCATCGGTCCAACGTGAGTTTCTGGATTAAGCGGATGACCTATCTTCAGACTCTTATAAACATTTATCAATTTATCTCTGAAATCGTCGTAAACACTCTCATGAATAATCAGGCGGCGTGTTGATGTACACCTCTGGCCGGTAGTACCCACTGCACCAAACACAACTGCACGCATCACCATATCAAGATTTGCACTCGGAGTGATGATTATGGCATTGTTACCTCCAAGCTCAAGGATATGTTTTCCAAGACGCTCACCAACAAGGCGGCCCACTTTTTTACCTATCCATGTTGAACCTGTGAATGATATCAGCGGCAGACGCTTGTCCTTGAACATGTCATCGCCAAGATACTTGGAACTAGTGGCCACAAGCGACAGAACTCCCTCGGGAATATCATTGCGTTCAAGCACGTTAGCAACGATCTTGTGAACTGCCACAGCACAAAGCAATACCTTAGATGACGGCTTCCACAGAACGGTATCACCGGCAACGAGTGCTATCATCGCATTCCAGGCCCAAACGGCAACCGGGAAGTTAAATGCAGAAACCACACCAACAACTCCGAGCGGATGGTACTGATCGTACATTCTGTGCTTAGGACGCTCCGAATGCATTGTGAAACCATACAACTGACGTGCCTGACCAACAGCAAAGTCGCAGATATCAATCATCTCCTGAACTTCGCCAAGACCTTCCTGATAGATTTTACCCATCTCGTAAGAGACAAGCTTACCGAGCGGCTCTTTGTACTTTCTGAGCTCAAGTCCGATCTGACGAACTATCTCACCACGCTTAGGAGCAGGAACTTTGCGCCACTCCTTGAAAGCACCACGGGCTGTCT
>JAADEM010000151.1 GCA_013153405.1 Chlorobiota bacterium | reverse complement strand
TCCCTTATATACTTGGAGAGTTGAATGAAGCCGGAGTTGAAGATGATCAGATAACTTTGATAATAGGAACGGGAACTCATCGTGATATGACTGAAGAGGAGATACTTGAGCGTTTTGGTGAAGATATAGTGAATAGAGTAAAAATAGAGAATCACAATTGTCATGAAAATCTGATTGATAAAGGTGTAACTAGAAGGGGGACCCGGATTCTTGTGAATAGAACTGTAATGGAAGCAGACGTTCGTATAGCTGTAGGTGCATCCCTTCCACATCATCCTACGGGATGGAGTGGTGGTGCAAAAATGCTTCTTCCCGGCGTAGCAGGTAAAGAGACAGTGGAAGCTATGCATTTGCTTGGCGCTAATGATCAGCAATTAGGTAAAGTTATGACTCCTATGCGGGAAGAAATGGAAGACTTTGCAATGGAGGTGGGTATACATTTTATTTTTAATGTGATACTTAATGCCGAAAGTAAAATAGTAAAAGCAGCAGCAGGACATATTATTGATGCACACAGGGAAATAGTAAAATGGGGATTTAAAATTAACGGAGTTGATTTTAAGGAGTATGCAGACATAACAATAAGCAGTACATATCCTTTCGATTATGACCTAACCCAGGCTGACAAAGGCATGTTTTCGGCCGAAAGAGCAACAAAAGAGGGGGGTGAGATTATTCTGCTCTCTCCATGTTATGAGGGAATTGCACCTACTCATGGAGAGGAGATGAGTCGATTAGCACGTTATGATGATGATACTTTGTGGAAAATGCTGGATGATGATGTAATAGGGAACAGGTTTGCCGCATCGGAGTGTATGTATCTTAATCATGTAAAAAGAAAATTCAAGATGACTCTTACAATGAAAGATCCCTTGGCTGCCAATATTATGCAGTTTTACCATCTGCCGGTGGAAAGGCTGCAGGAGTATATATCACGTCAGATAGAACTTAATGAAAATATAAAAATAGGTGTTTTAAATAATGCTGCTGAAATTTTGCCAATGCCTGCAAATGAGAAATAGACTCTTTATATTTTCAATATTTATATGAAACAATTCAGTCAAATATTACTATTCTTAACTATCAGTACTGTTTTTACGGCATGCAGGCAGCAAAGCATTTATACTATTAATAATTGGGATATCAGGATCGATTCGCAAGAAGGAAGGATTGATCTGTCAAATGCTGAATTAGGAGATGTTTTTAGTAATGTTAATTTGTTTTCAGGAAGAAACGGCAACAAGTGTTTAAAGAACTGGTCAGTAGAAAAGAAAGACACGATACTTAGAGTTACGACAAAAGATCCGGTAACAGTTTGGCTGATAAAATTTTCAAAGAACGGAGTCGATTTTTCAACAACAGAAGGTAATACATTTATACGCGGAACAGCCTTTGCTCCGGAAAGACGTATCCCTGCCAGGGTTGCAGAACAGGATAACGATATAATTTATACTCAAATGGGATTTGTATCAGCTACAAATATCCATAATCTGTTTGACATGGATAGCGATATAATGATACGTTTTCCTGAAAGCTGCTCGCTAAAAAGAAATGTAGGGAATAATAAGCTGATGAATGTTACAACGCCTGTAGTTTCAGGCAGTGAAATAGAATTAGTTCCTGGATATTATGACAATGTAATTGGCTTATCAAAATACAGTGCTGTTTCAAACAATTCATACAACAATGTAACTATAACACCTGAGTCTGTTGAAAATATTTCAAAGGACAGTTCTAAACTTTTCATTCCTCATTACATCCCAATATCAGATCGCTTCAGGTCAGCCCCGACAGGTTGGAGCAGTTGGTACTGTTATTATATGTATCCTACCGAGGAAAGCCTTTTTGCTGAAACCAAAGCTATCGCACAAAAATTAAAACCATACGGTTTAAAATATATTCAACTTGATGCAGCTTATACAAGAGGTGCAGAGGCTAATTGGTTGAACTGGAATAAAGAGTTATACCCATCAGGCGGGAAAGCCTGGTTCAGGTATGTACGTAAAAACGGTCTTGTACCGGGATTGTGGATGAACGTTTATGGTGCGAACTACACTAAACCGTCAATGGCGGATAGTTATCCTGACAATTTCTTTTTGAAAGAGAATGGAAAGTTGATCCGGGCATGCTGCTCTTCCGACAGCACATTGAAATGCCTTGATTACTCTAATCCGGCAGTGTTTGAAAAACATCTCAGTCCGCTTATGGATACATTAATAAATAGCTGGGGACTTGGCTATCTTAAGGCTGGCGGCGGAGGGAAATGGATGGATAAATATGAGAAGAACAGGAAAGACGCATTTAACCCAGACCTTAAAAGCCGAGATGTGTATCGTAAAGTATTGTCATTGCTTAGGGAAAAGTTAGGTGATGATAGATATATATTGGGATGTTCACTTCATGAAATAGGGGTCGGGTTTGGATATTTCGATGGTTCACGTTCCGGATTGGATGATTATGCTAATTGGTACGGTGAAAATCATGCTTCAACAGGCATGCAGTCTTTTTTTAATACCATTTTTACAAATGCATATCTTAACGGTATCGTCTGGCTGACCGACCCGGATGATGTGATGGTAAGAGATCCGCTGACAATGGAAGAAGGTAAAACGATCGTATCAACACTTTCTCTTTCAGGTCAGGCATATATTGTTTCTGATTACATAGCAGAATTTACTGCAGAAAGAAAAAGTAAGTTCATCAATTCGGAGTATGATATAAACTGGGCAAAAAATTATCCTGATTTTGTAAAACCTTTGCAGGAAGAAAAACTTGAGTTATATAAAAGAACGTTACCGGCAATGCCGATCAGGGCAATGGATCTCTATCCTTATCAAACCGAACCAAAGTTTTTTCAACTTACAAAACATTTTCCCAAAGCTCTTGATCTGAAAGTAAATTCTGCTTCCGGGGCATATGATGTTGTAGCTTTGTATAATTGGCAGGATGTGGATACAATTAAGGCTATTGATCTGTATAATGATCTGGGACTTGAAAAGGATGCAGATTATGTTGCTTTTGACTTTTGGGACAGTAAATTAATTAATGTAAAAAATGGAAAGATTGAGCAGTTTATTCCGAAACATGGAACAAAAGCATTAATAATTCGCCAAAAGCAGGATCATCTTTTCTTAATGGCTGTTTCCAGACATCTTACATCAGCATACAGTATAAAAAAGTATAATTGGAATAAAACAGATAAAGTTATGAGTGGGAGTTCTGTTGTTGTTCCGGGAGATGAATATAACTTGTATGCTTATATTCCAGAAAGGTATGGTATGAAAAATCTGAAAGTTAAAGGAACCGCAGATGTAGAGGTAAAGAAAACAGAACCTAATTTGGTTGTTCTTACTTTTACTCCTGAGTATGACTTTATTGATTGGAGTATACAGGTTGTAGATTAAATGTAATGAATAAAAAATAAATATTACTATGAATAAGATCATAAATAAGGCCGGTAAGTTTATTGTTTCAATAGGGCCTGCATTTTTTGTTGTCGGGTATACGATTGGAACGGGAAGTATTGTAACAATGGCTTCTGCAGGATCAAGGTATGGTATGGAAATGTTATGGGTTTTGGTGTTAGCCTGTTTGTTCTCTTTTGTAATGCTTGATGTTTATGGCAGATATACTATTGTTACTGGTGAAGGAACATTGTACGGAATAAAAAAACATATCAAAGGAGGACGGATATTGTCATTAATAACTCTGACAGGATTGATATTTGTTGAGGTACTAGCACTTACTGGTATAATGGGAATTGTTTCGGATCTTTTGAACAGTTGGACAGGAATACTTTTCGGAGGTTCCGGCTGGAATCCTGTTGTCATTGTTTTCGTTATCAGTATTATAGTTTATTTGGTGATATTAATGGGGAAGTATTCTTTGTTTGAAAAGATACTTATCGTTTTTGTCAGCATTATGGGACTGAGTTTCTTTATGACCTTCTTTGTTATTCCTCCTGATCCTGTTGAGTTAGTTAAAGGCCTGATCCCTTCTATTCCGCAGAAGGCAAATGCTCCAATAATTTTAGCAGCAATCGTTGGAACAACCTTTACGGCTCCCACTTTTGTAGTTAGAAGTATTCTTATGAAGGAAAAGAAATGGGATATGGTGCAGATGAAACATGCGCGTAAAGATGCAATAATTGGTTCAACTATGATGTTTCTGATAAGTATGTCGGTAATGGCATCAGCTGCTGCTACTTTGTATGTGGCAGGTAATCCTGTAGATAAGGTCGTTACTATGGTTACACTTTTAGAACCTCTTTTAGGCAGGTTTGCAATTTCTGTATTTGTTTCAGGGATTTTAGGAGCAGCACTGTCTTCAATATTTCCCATAGTAATGCTAGCTCCGTTGTTATTAAGTGATTATCAGAATAAACCGGTTAAGTATAAAGGTCGTTCATTTAGGATATTGACAGGGGTAGCAATATTGTTTGGATTGATAGTTCCTGTTTTTGAATTCAAACCAGTTTTTGTAATGCTGGTCAGTCAGGCTTTTCAAGTATTCCTGCTGCCTATTGTTGTCCTGGCTATAATGTACCTTATAAACAGAAAAGATTTGATGAAGGAATTTACTCCTGGAAAATTTATGAATTTGAGCTTATGGATCATATTCTTGTTTACCCTGCTGATCTCTTATCAAGCAGTTGTCGGACTATTTGAATCATTCGGAACAATCTTTTAAAATAAATGAGTAAAATTGTATTGTATATAGAAAAGTATTTCTGGTTGTTTTTGATAGCTGGCATTATTCTGGGGTTATTAATCCCGTTTGATAAGAATAGTTCTGCTCATC
>JAADEM010000161.1 GCA_013153405.1 Chlorobiota bacterium | reverse complement strand
TATAGAATAATAAACATCTTCTGAAATAACGATTCTAAAAATAAAATTTACAATTGAAAAACTAAAGTTAAAGGAAATGTTCGAGATGCCTATTGAGATTAGTAGAAATAGACATCATCTGTTATATAATGATATAATTTGGTTAAATACATATTTATATTACTTGACTTCAGGAAGAAAAACAAGTAACTAGATGACAGTGGTGTGGTTAAGAATAAAGTAATTTATCGAAAGTTGATATTTCATTATGCAAAAGAAGGATAATAAAAATGGAAGACGTGAATTCCTGAAAAAAGCTGTAATTGGAGCTGTAGCATTTACGGTAGTACCTCGTCATGTATTAGGAGGCCCTGGATATACAGCCCCAAGTGATCAGTTGACAAAAGCAATAATAGGAATGGGAGGAATAGGTTATTATCATCACCTTAAACGTCCGGGACGACTTGTAGCCATGTGTGACGTTGATCAGAACCATCTCGACAGAGCAATAAAGAAAGTAGGACCTGGAGTGAAAACATATCATGATTTTAGAGAGTTGTTGCTTCAGAAAGATATAGATATTGTACATATTGCAACCCCTCCGCATTGGCATGGGATTATGTCTGTTATGGCAGCTGAAGCGGGGAAAGACATTTGGTGTGAGAAGCCAATGACCAGGACAATTGGTGAAGGTAAAAAAGTAATCGAAGCTGTTCAAAGGCATGGACGTATGTTCAGGTTGAATACATGGTTTCGTTTTAGAGGACAGTTTTACGGTTTGGGAACAACAGTTAAACCTTTAAAAAAAGTAATTGAAAGTGGAGTTCTAGGATGGCCATTGAAAGTTACGGTGAGTGGAATAACTGGTTATAATTGGAAATTTTACTGGAGGGGAGAATATAATTTGCCTCCGATGCCCATACCTAAAGTTTTAGATTACGATATGTGGCTTGGTCCAGCACCATACAAACCATATAATCCTGAGCATGTTCATAAAAAGTTCCGCGGATATTGGGATTACGATGGCGGAGGTCTTGCGGATATGGGCCAACACTATCTTGATCCTGTACAATATCTTCTGGGTAAAGATGATACAAGTCCGATAAAAGTTGAGGTTGATGCACCGCAACAACATCCTTATGCTGTAGGTACATGGCGACGTATCACATATACATATGATGATGGTTGTCAGATTATACTTGACGGAGATAACAGCATTAAAGACGCGGCTTACATTGAGGGACCTAACGGTAAGATATACAGAAATTTTGAATCAACAATTCCAGGTCTTAAAGATATGATAAAGAGTATGCCCGATCCGGAACCTCAAATGACAGACTTTCATGAATCAGTAAGAACACGGAAAAAGTTTGCCCTTAATGAGGAAAACGGACACAGGTCGGCTACAATTGTTAACCTTGGAGTTACGGCAGTCCGTCTTGGACGTACATTACATTTCGATCCGGTAAAGCAAGAATTTATTAATGATAAAGCAGCTAATGATTTGAATAATCCAGTTATGCGTGCTCCTTGGAATATTGTTTAAAAGGGTAGTGTTTTTTCTGATTAGAAACTTCGTATAAATTTTTTATTTAAAATTAATCTTATTCTTAAGATAGAGAATTATTATTAAAAATAAATAATGAGAAAACAAAATATACTTATCATTTCATTGTTCATTCTGTTATCAGCATTAAATAGTACAGCACAGGATGTAAGGACGGTGGATACTAAAGTTGCAGATATATTGTCACTTATGCCGGCCGAAAACCTGCCTTTGAATAACAAGCTGATGAGAGAAATGGAAAGGCTTGGAACGGAGGGACTAAAAATAATATGTTTACAAATTATACCTCCGGGGACAGGAGATGATACAAAAAGCAGATTTGCAGTGGAAAGCTTTTCCCGATATCTGAGTGTTTCAAAAAATACAGATGTAGTTAAAAAATGGGAAGAGATTTGCATTTATATGATCGAAAAAAATACTGACAATGATGTGAAATCATTCTTTATGCAGCAATTGGGTTACATTGGAGAAGAAGCAACACTGAACGCTCTTTCCAAGTACCTCACAGATGATAAACTTTACGATCCGGCTATCAGAGCAATGTACATGGTATCGCCCCAAAAAGCATCAGCCATTTTTAATTCAAAATTGAATAAAGCAAATGGGCGTCCGCTCATTGGATTGATTAATGCTATCGGGAACTCAGGAGAAGCCCGGTTTGCAGATGATGTCGCAAGATTGTTTGAAAGTGGAAGCAGTGACATTAAGAAGGCTGTTATTTCTGCTATGCCTAAACTTACGGCTCCAGCTTCTTTAGATTTATTGAAAAAAGAAGCTGAAGCATCAGGATATACTCATGATGATTTAAATTCAACTGAAAACTTATTAAAGTACGCTGATAACATCAAGGAGAAAGATCCCAGAATGTGTTTAAAGATAACAAAGTCCGTACTTAAAAAGAGTAAGACAGACCTTTACGGTATTGATGCAAGACTTATCATGGCAGATTGCCTTGGAGGTGTCAAAGGGAATGAGGTGCTTATTGCCGGAATGAAAAACAAGAACAAGAAATATCGCGGTGCAATGATAGAAAAGGCAGCACATATGAATGTTACCACTGCACCTTGGCTTAAACTTCTTGAAAGAACTAAAGATCCTGAAGTACAAAAAGAAGTTTTGTATCTTTTTGCACGCATCAAAAACCCTTCCATATCTGAAAAGATTTTACCTTATATAAACAATGATAATGCGGAAGTCAGAGCAGAAGCATTAAAAGCGTTCATAGTTCTCAATCATAAGGATGGTTTTTCTGCAGTAATTGATTTTATGAAAAAGCACAGTGGTGAGAAAGATTTGCAGACAGCAAGTGATGCTTTAAGGGTGACTTTAGGACCGGAAAACTACAAATCCCTTATCGATGTTTTTAATGAACTTTCACCCGGAATGAAAGCTGTTGCTCTGAATGCTTTCGGATTGAGGAGAGTGAAAGATTCGTTCTCTATAATGTTAGAATCAACTAATAGTAGTGATGAAAACGTAGTAAAAGCAGCATATGCCAATTTGAAAAACACTGCTGGCGATAGTAATATTGATGTTTTACTGAAAAAGTTCGAAAAATGCAATAATCCTGAATATAAAAAGAATTTAGGGGAAGCGATTGTTGCTGTAGTGAAAAAAAGTAAAAACAAGAAGATAGAGAACAAAGTACTGGAATTTGCAAAAAAATCTGATCCTAAAGATTATATTGAAATATATGCAGGGTTAGGAGGACGAAAAGCTGCACAAGCTGTTTACGATTTATACATGAACAGTGACAAAGAAACCAAGGCCAACGCTCTTAAAGCCCTTATGACATGGAGTGATGATAATAGTTTGAGAGCCCTGTTCGACATCTGCTCAAAAGATTCTCCTAAGACCGACAAAGAGATGGCATTTAAAGCTTATGTAAAACAAGTAAGTAGTGGTAGCATGCCTGATGATCAGAAATTGCTTTTACTCCGAAAGGTTATGCCATATGCTAATTCAACGGGAGATAAAAAGCTAGTTATCAAAAACCTTGGTAATGTTAAAACATTCCTTACATATGTTTACCTGAAACAGTTTCTTGATGATAAGAATCTTCAGGTTGTTGTGGCAAATAGTCTGTTCAGGGTTATACTTCCATCAAACGGTGAAGATAACGGACTAAAAGGTAAAGATGTGAAAGAAACGCTAGAGAAAGTCAAAGAACTTATAAGTGGTCCTGACAGTCAGTATTTTAAAATCGATATTGAAAACTATATAAATTCAATGGGTGATGAGGAAGGATTTGTTTCAATGTTCAATGGAAATGACTTGACAGGCTGGAAAGGCTTTGTTGCTAATCCGATCAAAATAAAAGAACTTAGTCCATATAAACTAATGAAATTGCAAGCCGAAGCTGATAAACAAATGCATAAAAACTGGAAGGTGAAAGACGGAATTATTGTATTTAACGGAGAGGGAAAAAATCTATGTACAGAAAGGAATGATTATGGTGATTTTGAAATGATAGTCGATTGGAAAATAACAAAGAATGGCGATAGTGGAATTTATCTTCGTGGTACACCTCAGGTGCAAATTTGGGATACAAGCCGTGTGGATGTCGGTGCTCAGGTCGGTTCAGGAGGCTTATATAATAATAAAAAACATAGTAATACTCCGTTACTGGTTGCTGATAATCCCGTTGGAGATTGGAATACGTTCCGTATCAGAATAAAAGGTGATAAAGTAACCGTATATCTTAATGGTAAGTTGGTGGTTGATAACGTCGTTATGGAGAATTACTGGAATAGAAACGTCCCTTTATTTTCCAAAGGCACTATTGAACTTGAGGCTAATGGCAGTAGAGTCTCATTTCGAAATATATATATAAAAGAGTTGATCCCGGATAGTCATAATCAATTATCAGATATAGAAAAAAAAGAAGGGTTTGTCAGGCTTTTCAATGGTGTAACACTTGAAGGATGGATAGGTGACAAAAATGGATATGTTGTAGAAAACGGTATGTTAGTTGTAAAACCCGGAGGTCCGGGGAACGGATTTATTTATGCTGATAAGCAGTATGAGGATTTTAATCTAAGATTTGAATTTAAGCTTGAAGAAGCATCAAATAATGGGATAGGCTTCCATGTTCCTGATATACTTGATCCTCATCCTACTTATTCAGGTAATGAGTTGCAGATACTCGATAATTTAGCAGATGTATATAAACACCTGAAACCGTATCAATATCATGGCTCTCTTTATGGTGTTTTAGCGGCTAAACGTGGTTTTCTTAAACCTGTGGGAGAGTGGAATACAGAAGAGGTAATAATTAAAGGAACTC
>JAADEM010000006.1 GCA_013153405.1 Chlorobiota bacterium | reverse complement strand
TGGGGATATCCTCATAAGACGGGTCTGATAACTTTTTGAAAAGTGTTTGAGGTTAGGAAGAGTTATTCTTTTGTTTGACGCTAATTTGTGACCATACATATAAATAACTAAAAAAGTCATCCTGCCGTTGCGGGATGACTTTTTTTTCTTCTTTTTGCTAAATCGGATAACGGGGAAGAATGTTAAACAGAATTACAACAAAGCTCTACTTCATTCTTTCGTTACATCTATATGACATCCGAATTGTAGGTTACACTTATTCAGAATTTAATTTTTTTTGAATTTTGATAAAATAATTAGTGCAAGTATTGTTATTCCTCCGTTAATTATCAGCTTTTCGAAGCCTAATTGAAATCCGAACCATTCAGGAGAGTTGAAGTCGAGAATGCCCGTCAGTAACGGAGATGCAATGGCTATAGCCGGAATCCATATGTCAGGAACATTCTTTTTCGAAAACAGCCCGAAAGCATAAAGTCCTAACAGAGGTCCGTATGTATAACCGGCCAGGGTAAACAGTGTGCTGATGATACTGTCATTGCTTAACAGCTTAAAAAGAATAATCACAAACATTAAAATAACAGAAAAGCCAATATGTACTCCCAGTCTTATACGTTTTGCTTTTTGTTCTTCAAAACGTGAAATGTTGATTATATCAACAGAAAATGATGTGGTTAGAGAGGTGAGGGCGGAGTCGGCACTGGAATATGCAGCAGCTACAAGTCCCAGTATAAATATTATTCCGACTATCTCAGGCAGATATCCGCCTGTGGCTATCATCGGAAAAAGATTATCGGCACGTTCGGGAATGGGAATTCCGTTTCGATTTGCAAAAATATATAGCAGAGCACCCAAACCCAGAAAAAGTAAATTTACCGGAACAAAAGCGGCACCATACCAGTACATGTTTTTTTGAGCCTCTTTCAGATTGCGGCAGGTAAGGTTTTTTTGCATCATGTCCTGATCGAGCCCGGTCATTACTATTGTAATAAATGCCCCGGAAAGGAATTGCTTGAAGAAGTTTTGTTTTGAATGAAAATCGTCAAAAACAAACATTGTTGAATAATCACTGTTTTTTATGGTCTCAAAAAGGCCTGTGAATGACAGGTTCATAGATTTTGCAATGAAGACAATAGTGAGAATAACCGATGTGAGCATGAAAACGGTCTGCAGAGTGTCGGTCCATATTATGGTTTTAATACCGCCGCGAAATGTGTATAACCATATTAATGCTATTGTAATAAAAACAGTGAATTCGAAAGAGATGCCAAGTGCATCAAAAAGTGTTATTTGCAAAACATTGGCCATTAAAAAAAGCCGGGCCGCAGCACCAGTGGTTCTGGATAATATAAAAAGAACAGCTCCTGACTTATATGAGCGTATGCCGAACCTGGTATTCAGGTAGGTGTAAATTGAGGTTAGATTAAGTTTGTAATATAAAGGTAGCAGAATGTGTGCAATGGTCAGGTACCCCAGAAAATATCCGAATACCATTTGCATATATGTGAACCCTGTAGTGCCAACCCACCCGGGAACCGAAATGAAAGTAACTCCGGAAAGCGATGCCCCAATCATTCCGATTGAAACGATATACCAGGGCGATTTTCTGTTTCCTAAAAAGAATGTTTCGTTGTCGGCTTTCTTTCCTGTAATTAGTGATATTACAATAAGTAATAAAAAATAGCCTCCTATTACAATAGCTGTGACTGCGGGATTCATTTGCGTATGGTTTATGTTTCAAAAATAATATTTTATACCGAATTGATAGCATGTAAAATAGATATGTATACCGAAATCTGCTGTGCTGTGCTTAATGGTATAGTCCGTTTTATAAAATATGACATCAAAACATTTTTGTTACCTTTGCTGTGTTTTGAAACAGCACAGAAATGATAACAACAAACTATCCGTCTAAACTTCTGGAGAGCGCAGTTAATGAGTTCAGCAAGTTGCCTGGAATAGGAAAAAAAACTGCACTCCGACTGGTATTGTTTCTGTTGAAACAGGATAAAGAAATGGTTGCTCACTTTTCGGATACAATAAAGAATATGCGAAGTGAAATACATTATTGTTCTTCATGTTTCAATATTTCTGACAAGGAGGTTTGTGATATCTGTGCCAATCCCGGGCGGGACCACTCTACCATATGTGTGGTGGAAACAATCAGAGATGTGATGGCAATAGAAAATACACATCAGTATACCGGTATCTATCATGTGTTGGGAGGAGTAATATCACCAATGGACGGGATTGGCCCCGATGATCTGACAATTGCCCCCTTAGAGGAAAAACTTAAAAGAGGAGAAGTTAAGGAGATAATACTGGCACTCAGTACAACAATGGAAGGTGATACAACAAATTTTTATATATACAATAAATTACATCATTTAGGAGTTAATATTACTACCATTGCACGGGGAATATCGGTAGGTGACGAGTTGGAATATGCCGATGAAATAACGTTAGGCCGTTCGCTGGTAAACCGTATGCCATTTGAGAAAACATTATAATAAATATAAAAAAACAGAAAATGAGACCGGAAACAGTATATCAACAGATTAAGATCCTTTATATGGTGATTTTTGCAGGACTGGTAATGTTTGGCGTTGCTGCTTATTACTTTGTCACTAGTAAAGGTAATATTTCACTTATCGATCAGAGTACACAGGCAACCGTTCAGACGCTGCTGATAATACTTGTGTTTGTTGGTATCCCTGTGAGTTATATGTTTCATAAAAAAAACACATCACATATTGATCCGGAACTTTCACTTACCGATAAATTGCTGAGATTCAGAAAAAGTTTATTTATCAAACTGATTACCCTGGAAGGACTGGCTATGTTCAGTCTGATTGGATATATTGTGTCGGGAACAGAATCAGATTTGTATATTTACCTGATAATACTGGTTGTGTTTATGATAAATTACCCCGGCAAACAAACAATAAAACAGGAGTTGAACCTGGATGATAACGAATCCGGGTTTTAAAAAAACAGAGGAAATGATAATTGCAGTTGATTTTGACGGAACAATTGTTGAGCACAGATATCCTGCTATTGGTAAAGAAAAACTTTTTGCTTTTGAAACATTAAAAGCATTGCAGGATCAGGGTCATCAGCTAATCTTGTGGACGTTCAGGAGCGGGAAGGAGCTGGATGATGCGGTGGAATTTTGCCGCAGGCACGGATTAGAGTTTTATGCCGTTAATAAAAGCTATCCGGAAGAGGAGTTTTCTCCTGAGATAAGCCGTAAAATAAATGCTGATATTTTTATTGATGACAGAAACCTTGGAGGTTTTATTGGGTGGGGTGAAGTATGGCATATGATTAACGAAAATGCACCGGAACAGGAGAAGAGAAAGTTTGATGAAGCATATAAAAAAGCAGAAAAGAAAACTTTGTGCGGAATAGTTAAAAGACTTTTCTGTAAAGACGTATAATCTTAATTTGTCAGATTTGGGAAAAGCTCTCTCCATAATAATAGTAAACTATAATGTAAGTCCCTTTTTAAAGTTGTGCCTGTATTCTGTTTGCAGGGCAGTTGAAAATATCAGTGCCGAAGTTTTTGTTGTCGATAATGCCTCGGGTGATGATTCGGTACAAATGGTTAAAAAGACTTTTCCCGATGTTATTGTTTTTGCAAATAAGCAAAACAAAGGATTCTCGGCAGCAAACAATCAGGCAATTGTGAGTTCGTCGGGAGATATAATACTGCTGTTAAATCCCGATACTATAGTTGCCGAAGATACATTCATAAAACTTATTGATTTTTATAAAAACAATAAGGAAACAGCAGGCGTGGGGGTTAAGATGATTGACGGCTCGGGAAATTATCTGCCCGAATCGAAAAGAGGACTGCCTTCTTCACGGGATTTTATTTTCCGTTTTTCAGGATTGATGAAGTTGTTTCCCCGTTCCCGTTTTATTTCAAGATATTTTATGGGTAATATCCCTAATGATAAAACTGCAGAGGTTCCGGTTATGGCCGGAGCTTTTTTGTCTTTCCCCAGAGCAATAATAGAAAAAGTCGGGTTACTTGATGAACAGTTTTTCATGTATGGTGAAGATATTGATTTATCGTATCGCCTGTCGGCAGAAGGGAAAAATTATTATTATCCGGAAATAAAAATTATTCATTTTAAAGGAGAGAGCACCGTAAAGGATGAACATTACATCGATCGCTTTTACGGTGCAATGCTAATCTTTACAAAAAAGCATTTTTTCCCCGAATACCTTTGGTTGCAAAAGAAGTTTATGACACTGTCGATAAACGGAGTGAAAGGGTTGCTTAAAAAATTACTGCTGTTAAAACGAAGTACAGACGATCGTGCCGGAGAGGAGATTGATTCTGTTGCATATTATATAGGCTCCGGTGACTGGTACGGAGATTTAAAAAACATGAAAGGTGTCGGAGAAGTAAAAGCCGTCAGCTCTTTCGGAGAGATAAGCAGGAACGGGGTGAAGCCTGGTGTGAAAAGGAATATATTTATTGATATCAAGGATGTTTCGATGAAAGAGATGATTGCTTTTATGGAGTCAAATCCCGGTTTATACCGTTATTCGTTTTTATCTCCATTTCGGGATTTTTATCTGTACAGTTCTGATTCAAGGACATCAGGAAAGGTTGTATATTTAAAATAGTGTTGTTAGTCAAATTATTCCGGTTGAAGCCGTTCTCCCTGTAATGTTTATGGTATATTTGTTTGTGATATAAAGTGGTAATTACATTGCGAACCACTGTTCAGAGGATAAATACTGTGGATATTTTTCGGATTAATCCGGGGATTTAAAGACAATATTTATTAAATTGGCACTAAAGTATTGTTCCCCTTTTTACAGGGCTAAACCTCCGAAACTCAACCTATGAAGCTGAAATTAATATTCTTACTGATAATGATGATACCTTTTTGTTCTTTTTCACAAGATAAAAAGGCACCATCCAAAAGAAAAGCATTACGTGTTGTGCTGAATCTTATCGACATGGAAGATTATGAGGCAGCAGCTCCCCTTCTTGAGGATTTATTGATAAAATATCCGGATGATCCTTTTCTGCACCTTCAGGCAGGAATATGTTATGTGAATATCGACTATAAAGAAGATGATGCCGTTTATCATTTACAAAAAGCTATTGCTGCATATCCGTTAAAGAAAAAGAAAGATATAAATGCCATTGAGGCCAGGTACTATATGGGGCAGGCTTTACATCTTACTTACCGGTTTGATGAAGCTCTGAAAATATTAACACAACTGGAGGAAAACCTAAAAGAGCTGTCGATTAATGATGATAATTTAATACAGAATATCGAAAGAGAAATACGTTATAATAAAAATGCTATAAAATACAGGGCAAAACCGCTTGATTTCAGGATAACCAATCTGGGATCTGCCATAAACAGTGAGTATGACGAACACAGTCCTGTTGTTTCGGCTGATGAAATGATGCTGATATTTACGTCGAACAGGCCTGGTACGGGGAATGTAAAATCACCGGACGGGCTCTTTAACGAGGATATCTACATTTCGGAGTGGAGAGAAGGAAAGTGGCTTCCGGCTTTGAATATGGGAGGAAACGTAAATACCGCAGCAAATGATGCTACGGTAAGCCTGAGTGCCGACGGAAGTGTGCTTGTGGTTTATCGAAATGATGGTATTTCCGGAGATCTTTATGTTACCGAATATGGTAAAGAAGGTTGGAGTAAACTGAAAAAACTGCCTAAGCCGATTAATACAACCTATGATGAAACTCACGGAACCTTCACAGCCGACGGAAATGCCATATATTTCTCGAGTGACAGGCCGGGAGGTTTTGGCGGAAAGGATATTTATATCTCTCGTAAGCTCCCTGACGGAGAATGGGGAAAACCCAAAAATCTGGGGCCGGAAATAAATACTCCTGAAGATGAGGATAGCCCGTTTATTCATTCCGATGGTAAAACTCTGTATTTTGCATCGGAAGCTCATACCTCGATGGGAGGCTTCGATATATTTTATTCGGTTTTGAATGACAGTAACAAATGGACAGAACCTGTAAATGTTGGTTACCCGGTTAATACTCCTGATGACGATTTATTTTACATCCCGACTGCCGACGGACAAAGAGTTTATTACTCGTCGAAACGCAAAGGTGGTTTCGGACGCTCTGATATTTATATTATTGAATATCCGGAAAGTGATCCCCGCTCTCTGGCTGTTGTTGCAGGCTATATTTTCACTTCTGACGGTGAGCCTGCTGCTGATGCTTCAATTAAAATTACAAAGAGTGACAGTGGTGATATTATGGGAATATACAGGCCTAATCCGCAATCAGGAAAATATATAATAATATTGCCCACGGAAGTTGAATACTTAATGGAAATATCGAAAGAAAATTACAAATCGGTTGTTCAGAAAATAACTGTTCCATCCCGTTCAGAGTTTAGTGCCAGAAAAAAGGTTGTTTTTATTGATCCTGTTGTGCTGGAAAAGGAATAGCAAATAAGGGATTAATTTTAAAATAAGTACATCGGGATGCAGGTAATTTTATAATTTTATTTATTTTGCAAAGTAAATTTGTTTTTAACCAAACTCTTGTGTCATATGCTAAAGAAAATTTCTACCGTTTTTATTCTTTTTGTTTTGGTTGTGTTGAGTGTTAATGCTCAGCAAATAAATGATAAGAAGCTGGTAAAGGATTATAATGAAGCCGTCAAACTAGCCAATAATAACGATTTTGAGGATGCTATTACGATTTTTAAATCTATTTTGGAGAAAGCCCCTGAGGATATTGATGTGCTGTATAATCTGGGGAATTGCTATTTGAATACCTCTAATGGTCCCGATTCTGCCGTTATTATGTTTGAAAAGGCATCGCGATTACTGCCCGAGGAAGATTATATGTCTGAACTTGGAGTGGATTTGCAATTGTCACTCGGTAAATCATACCAGATGCTGATGAGATATGATGACGCGATTGATTTATATAAAAATTTTTTGAAGATGCTTTCCGAAGATGATGTGGAGCTGGAGAAAGAAGTCCGGCGGGAGCTTGAGATATGCTATAATGCCAAAGATATGATAAGTCATCCGGTAGCGTTGAAGGTTAAAAATTTGGGACCTAAAATAAATTCAAAATATGATGATCACAGTCCTATAGTTTCTGCTGACGAATCAATTCTTATATTTACCTCAAGACGTGCATCAAGCTATAGTGAAAGAATGCCTGACGGTCAGTATGAAGAGCGAATCTATATTTCCACACTTGATGAAAACGGAAATTATAAAAAGGCCAGGATATTAAGAAAAGACCTTTTCAAACGTCCTGGGCATACTGCCGGAGTAAGTTTGTCAGCTGATGGTACCGAACTGCTGATATACAGAAATGATGTAAACGGAAGTAATATCTATGAAGTGAAGTTTGATGGTACAAACTGGACTGAGCCGGTAAAAATGCCAGCACCAATTAATTCAAAATATGATGAAACACACGCCTCGTTGTCGTATGATAACAATATAATATTTTTTACAAGTAACCGTCCGGGCGGTTTTGGCGGTCTGGATATTTATCAGGTTAGAAGACTACCCGACGGAAGCTGGGGATTGCCAAAAAATCTTGGGCCGGCAATTAATACTCCCTACGACGAAGAAACACCGGTTCTTCATCCTGATGGCAAGACTCTGTTTTTTGCTTCCGAAGGCCATAACACAATGGGTAATTTTGATATCTTTTACAGTCATATTAATGCAGACAGCACCTGGAGTGAACCCGTAAATATAGGTTATCCTATCAATACGCCTGATGACGATTTCTTTTTTACTCCAACTACTACACGGAATAAAGCCTATTATGCATCTTCGAAATATGAAGATAATTACGGCCGTTCTGATATTTATGAAATAGAATACCAGGAACCTGTCGATAACCGTCTGGCTGTTATAAAAGGAGTTGTGCATACAATGAATGATGCTCCGCTGGAGAATGTGAGAATTTATGTCACAGAGAAACCTGATGGTACTCAGGTTGGTATTTACAGACCAAATCCGGGAACCGGAAAATATGTTCTTATTCTTGAGGCTGACAAGGATTATAATATACGTTTTACCGGTCTGGGTTTTGAAGATACCAGTAAAGATATTTCCGTTACAAAAGAGATGAGTTATAAAAAGTACCACACGATATCATCACTCGATGAGATTATGATGGTATCAAAACCTGTAGAAAAGAAAAAAGAAACAGGAACATGTGTTGCTGACGACGGAATACCTTGTTATACTATTCAGATTCTGTCTTTGAAATGGCCGGTGAAGTCGTTTGATGTGTTTAGTCCGCTTGAGCAGGAGCAGATAAAAGAGTATAAGTGTAAGGATGGTTTTTACAGGTATTCATACGGTATATTCAAAGGATATAAAAAATCGCTTAAAGGCAAGGAGAAGGTGCTGAAAACCGGCAAATGGCAGGATGCATTTATACGTGATGTTAAACAATACGAAGACCTGATAGAGAAAAAAGAGTAATGCTGGAAGGTGATGGGATAAGACTCCGTGCTTTGGAACCGGAGGATGTGGAACTTCTTTATTCATGGGAAAATGATATGAAAATATGGGAGGTGAGCAATACGCTCACCCCTTTTTCTAAATATCAACTGAAAAGATATATTGAGAGTTCGAAACTCAGTATTTATCAGACCAAACAACTGAGGCTGATTATTGAGGCAGATGACGGAAAAAATCATTTGCCTGTGGGTATGATCGATCTTTTTGATTTTGATCCTTTCCACAACAGGGGCGGGGTGGGAATAATAATTAATTCCCGGTTCAGGGGAAAAGGATATGCACGTAAGGCTCTCATGCTGTTTGTTGATTACTGCTTCGGTTATCTTAAATTACATCAGCTTTATGCCAGTATAACTGAAGATAATGAAGCAAGTATCTCTCTGTTTAAATCGGTTGGATTTGAACACACGGGAACTAAACTTCAGTGGCGTAAATCTGTGTCAGGTTATAAAGATGAATTGTTTTTTCAGAAAATTAACGGGTAAAGTGCAGAACAGCTGTACTATGATTTCCGGATTATCTGTTTCTTAATATAACACAATGCCTTCTCTATTCTTTCAGGTAATGACGAGATATGATATGGGAATTGAATTTTTAGTCGAATGTCTGATTTGAATTTGAAGCAATCTGAATCATTTTTTCATACTCCTCTGCTGTCAGGTCATTAAAGTAGTAGTGTTGCGGATTTACTTTCTTTCCTTTTATATGTACTTCGTAGTGCAGGTGCGGAGCTGTTGATGTTCCTGTATTTCCTACAAAACCAATGATATCACCACGTTTGACTTTCTGACCTACCTTCACATTAAATTTGCTCAGGTGCCCGTACAATGTTTCGTAGCCGAAACCATGATTGATTTCAACCCTCTTGCCAAAACCTGTTTTACGGTCGGTAATCTTTTTTATAACACCGTCGCCTGTGGCATAAACCGGAGTGCCAACCGGAGCAGAAAAATCCATTCCCCAGTGAAATCTTCTGGTTTTATATATCGGATGTATTCTCCATCCCCATCCCGAAGCAGTTCTTCTAAGGTCTTTGTTCGAAACAGGCATAATCGAAGGAGTACATCTTAACATTTCGTTTTTACGTTTGGCCAAATCAATAATTTCATCGAATGATTTAGATTGTACGTAAAGCTGTTTTGTTATGATATCAAGTTTTTTGGCGGTTTCTATTACAAGATTAGAGTTATCAAGATCTTCAAGGTATTTATATCTGTTAACACCACCGAATCCCGCACGTCTTACCGAGTTTGGTATTGAATCGGCTGAAAAGATTACGCGGTAAATGTTTTCGTCACGCTGTTGTATGTCGTTAAGGACAATCTGAATCTGTTCCAGATTCTTTTTCATTATCTCGTACTGGGTGAGTAACTGGTGGTTCTCGCGTATTAATTTTTTCTCTTTCGGACTGTCAAAAATGTAGGAATAACCCAGGAAAAATATAAACCCAAGAACTGCACTAAAGAAAAAATATAACAGAGCTCTTGAAAAATGATAATGAAAACCGGTTTCAATTCTATCGTAGCTAAGCGTTTCCGGATTGTAACGATACTTAACTTTTGACATTGATTAAATATTTTTTCTTGTACAATTTTTTGTTGTTTGCCTTCAAAATTACTTAAATAATCTAACTTTGCAAGTGATTTATAAATATTATACCCGGAGATAAATAACATTAAATAATTTTTTTGAAGTTAAGTTATGATGAAAGCATCTGAAATAAGAGCAAGTTTTTTAGAATTTTTCAAGTCAAAAGATCACCATATAGTTCCTTCAGCACCGATGGTTGTTAAAGGAGATCCTACTTTAATGTTTACCAATGCAGGTATGAACCAGTTTAAAGATGTTTTTCTGGGCCATAAACCTATTGATTATAAGAGAATAGCCAATTCTCAGAAATGCCTTAGGGTGTCGGGTAAACATAACGACCTGGAGGAAGTAGGGCATGATTCGTATCATCACACCATGTTCGAGATGCTAGGAAACTGGTCGTTCGGCGATTATTTTAAAGAAGAGGCAATAGAGTGGGCCTGGGAGTATCTGACCGAAGTTCTGAAAATTAATAAAGAACGTTTATATGCATCGGTTTTTGAGGGAAGTGAGGATGATAATCTGGGAAAAGACACAGAAGCCTATGATTACTGGAAAAAATGGTTGCCTGAAGATCATATTGTAGAAGGAAATAAAAAAGATAATTTCTGGGAGATGGGAGATGTTGGCCCGTGCGGACCGTGTTCCGAGATACATATTGACTTGCGCTCTGACGAAGAGCGTGGTAAAGTTGACGGCAAAACACTAATTAATGCCGATCATCCTGAAGTTATTGAGGTATGGAATCTTGTGTTTATACAATACAACAGGAAAGCAAACGGAGAACTGGAAAAACTAAAAGATAAATTCGTTGATACGGGAATGGGGTTTGAACGGCTTTGTCGTATTGTTCAGAATAAGAGCTCAAATTATGAAACTGATGTTTTTAAGCCCCTTATCGATAAAATAGAAGAGCTGTCGGGAGTAAAATATAAGCTTAATGATGATGTTACTGCTGCAATGCATGTTGTTGCCGATCATATTCGTACCATTGCTTTTTCTATTGCTGACGGTCAACTGCCTTCAAATAACAAGGCAGGATATGTGATAAGAAGGATATTAAGAAGGGCTGTTCGTTACAGTTATACTTTTCTGAATGTAAAGGAACCGTTTATTTACAGAATAGTTCCCGTGCTTGTGGATGTAATGGGTGATGCTTATCCGGAACTTCGTTCGCAGCAGGAACTGATAGAAAAGGTAATAAAGGAGGAAGAAGAGGCATTTTTGAGAACACTTGCAACAGGTATAAACCTGCTTGATAAAATAATCAGACAAACCAAGATTGAGGAGTATAAAGTTGTAAGCGGAAAGGTTGCATTTGAACTGTACGATACATACGGATTCCCTCTTGACCTTACAGAATTGATTCTTAAAGAACAGGGCCTTGTTGTTAATCGACGTGAGTTTGAGGAACAGATGGATGCTCAGAAAAAGAGAGCAAGAAACGCTACCAGTGTTGAAACTGAAGACTGGATAATTTTAAGGGAGGACGACGAGGAAGAGTTTCTGGGATATGATTACCTTGAAACAGATGTGAAAATAACCAAGTACAGGAAAATAAAAACAAAGAAAAAAGAGCAATATCAGCTGGTTTTTGATATTACCCCTTTTTATGGTGAGAGCGGCGGACAAATTGGAGATAAAGGCTATATCGAAAGTGAAGATGAACGAATTCATATTGTTGATACCCAAAAAGAACATAATCTTATTGTTCATATAGTTGATAAACTTCCGGAGAATTTAGATGCGGTTTTTAAAGCTGTTGTTGATAAACGGCATCGTCAGAATGTGGCTAATAATCACACGTCTACACACCTTTTGCATTACGCATTGCGTAAGGTTCTGGGCGATCATGTTGAGCAGAAAGGCTCTCTGGTTCATTCCGACTATCTGCGTTTCGATTTTTCACATTATCAGAAAGTGACAGAAGAAGAACTAACAGAAGTGGAGCGTATCGTAAACAGGCATATTCGTACCAACTATGCACTTGAGGAGTTTAGAAATATACCATATAAAAAAGCTTTAGATCTTGGGGCTGTGGCTTTGTTTGGTGAAAAATACGGTGATGTGGTGAGAGCCGTTAAGTTTGGCGATTCTATGGAGTTGTGCGGGGGAACACATGTGAAAGCAACAGGAGAAATAGGATGTTTTAAAATATTTAATGAAACATCGGTGGCTGCAGGTGTAAGAAGAATTGAAGCAGTAACCGCAGAAAAAGCAGAAGAGTTGATCGAGAGTCAGTTCAGAGTGTTGCGGGAACTGCAACAGATGTTTAAGAATCCAAGGGATATTAAAGGTAATATTCAGGGTGTGATTGAACAGAATGAGATCATGAATAAAGAGATTAACTCTGTTCGTCAGACACTGATGTCAATAGTGATGCGTGATTTGGAGGATGATGCAGAGGTTATAGCCGGAGTGAAAATAATGTCGCAAAAGGTACAGCCGATGCTTGGGCCCGTACTAAAGGATTTTGCTTTTAAACTTAAGAAAAAATACAGTGATGTGGTTGCAATTCTGGGAGCCAGTGTGAACGGAAAACCTCAACTGGCAATTGTAATATCAGAAAACCTTGTAAAAGAAAAAGGTCTTAACGCATCAGAAATAGTAAGAGAGGCTGCTAAGTACATCAAAGGTGGCGGAGGTGGCCAGCCGTTCTTTGCCACAGCAGGAGGTAAAGATATCAACGGGCTTGATAATGCTATAAATGCGGCCAAAACAATTGTTACAGATAAACTCACTGTGTAATCTCTTTAATGCTGAGATACTTATTGTAAGCTGATTGTAACCGTTATTGGTGGTATGGTAATGTTTGAAAAGCTGTTTGATAAAGGGTCAGCGGTTAATGTTTAACCGGCTTGGTTTTATTTAAACAAGCTTGGTTTTTGAGTTCTGGTTGTTTTCCGATACTGAATGATAATAATCACCGACCATGTCAAAATTACTGCAAATATGGCTATGACATAATATCCCGTTGGGATTGTTGTGTGATAGTAATAGTTTTTTAACCATAACGAAAGAACTACATATGCCAGAGCGACTGCCATGGCAATACTTACCAGCATAAATTTCCAGAAGCTGAATGTAAGCCATCTGATTATATTATTATTTGATATGCCTATGGTTCTGGCCAGTGCTATCTTTTTCTTTTTTACTTCAATGAGGAAAAGAGAAAGACTTATAAAACCAAGTATTGAGATGAAGTAACTAAATACGGTAAATATCAGTATAGCTTTAAACATCTTGTCATCTTTTGAATATGCACTTTTTAGCCTGGCTGATAAGAAAAAGCTTTCAATAGGTTCGTTATCAGAGTATTTATTCCAGATTGAATCTATCTCTTTTAATGTTTTGCCGGAGTAGCTGTCATTAAGTTTTATGGTTATGTATCTGAAATAGCCTGAATTGCATAACAGCATCATTCCAAGTGGCTGTATTTTTTTAGTTAATGGTTCAAAGTGAAAGTCATTAACAACACCTATGATGTTTATTTTCCATGAGTTACCATCCGATGTCTGTATTTCAAAATGAGATTCAAGAGGTTTTTTTATTTTTAGTTCTTTTATCGCCGTTTCGTTCAGAACTATCCCCATTGAGTCTTTCATCTGACAATTCAGATATGTTCCTTTTTTTAGCTTAAGCCCGAGAGTTTCAAGGTAATCGCACTCTACATGATTTACAGGTATTGTGATTTTGGTATTTTTATTTCCGCTTTTGTAATTAAATGTCATTTTGAAATACTCTTCACCGGGTAAAGACATCGATGCAGAAACATTTTCAACTCCCTTTAAGCGAAGTAGTTCTTGCTTTAGATTACTGAAGTTCTGATGAGCCGAGAATCCATTGTTGATAACATAAATGTTTTCAGGATCGAATCCCGGATTGTGATCTTTCAGATATGTAATTTGATTCCATATTCCTATTGTTAGAACCGACAGAAACAGCACAACAAAAAGGTGTCCGGCAGCAATGGTTCCTCTTAATATAAACGCAGATTTGTTTATGTTATATTGTTTTTTGAATATGCTGATTACTTTTATTTCACTGAAAAACTTTGCCGGATATATTCCTGAAATAATACCTGCTGCAAATGTTATTAAAATTACTATTCCAATATCTTGTAAACCGTTTATCTGGGTTATATGCAGATTTAGTCCGAACAGGGAATTGAAAACCGGACTGATTAGTTCGGCAATTACAAGGCCTGATAGTGTTGCGATAGCTGAAACAATAAAAGCTTCTGTTATTGTAAGCAATACAATGTGCCTTCTTTTTGCTCCGTAAAGTTTCCTTATTGAAGATTCTTTTAGACGTCTGGTCGGGTATAAAGTAGTAATGTTAATGAAATTAATTCCTGTGATGAAAAGAATGAACAGTGCGATTGCCAGGTATATAACCAGATGTACAGGATTTGTTCCTTCCTCCATCTCTGATGTCAGGTATAAACGCAGGTGTATCGACTTTACTGGTTGTAAGCGGAAGTTCAGTTTTATGGTTTTGGATGTAATCGATTTCTTTGCAGTGTTATGCTTTTCTCTTTGCTGTATTATTTTATTCAGTTTCTTCTCAAATGTCCTGATACTGGTTCCCGGCTTAAGTTTTATGTACGTGTAGGCATTTCTCAGATGAAGGTTGTTTTTCCAGCGTTTATATTCGTAGGTGTTTCCCAGTATCTCTCTTGTAGTTTCTATAGAGGCAAGAAAATCGAAATGGAAATGAGAAGCTGGTGGCATGTCGTTGCAGACTGCGATTATTTTGTACTTTATTCCTCCTCGTGTAATTGTTTGTCCCAGCGGATTTGTGTTCCTGAAATAGGTTTTCGAAGTATTTTCTGTAATAACTACCTTGTTGGGTAGTGTCAGAGAATCGAGGCTGCCGCTGATAAGTTTAAGCCCGAAAATGTCGAAAATATATTTATCTCCGAAAAAGAACTTCTTTTCATTGAATCCGGCAGATTTAAATCTTATGAATTTATTTGCCCCGGGTATGAATCTGGTTACCATTTCCGTTTCAGGCATTTTTTGTAATATATCGGATAAAGCCAGCGGGGTTTGTGCATCATTAATCCGTGATGTGCCGAATTTCCCTTTACTTATTACTCTGTAAATGTTATCCGCATCAGGGTAGTTTGTGTCATAGTTAAGTTCATACTTTACAAGCAAAAGAATAATAATGACCAATCCAAGCCCGAAAGAAAGCCCGGCTATATTAATAAAACTATAACCTTTGTTTTTCATAAGGGATCTGTAAGCTGATCTTATGTAATAAATAAGGTTCATATTGTGTTATAGCAAGCTTTCATTAATTATATGTCCGTCGAATATATGGATTATTCTGCGACAGTGTTCAGCCGTTTCTTTAGCTGATGTTCCGAGGATAACTGTTGTTCCTTCTTCGTTTATCATGGACAAAATATTCAGAATATACTCTCCCGATTTGGAGTTTAATTTTCCTGTTGGTTCATCGGCAATGAGCATAACAGGCTTGTTTACAAGAGCTCTGGCAATAGCTGCTTGTTGTTGTAACTCTCCGGTTAGTTGTGAAGGATAACGGTTTTTAAGATGAATTAATTTCAGTTTTGAAAGAATGTCTTCAACTTTTTCAACTCTTTCCCGTTTATTTACAGGACTGTATATCAAAGGTAGCATAACATTTTCATACAGTGTCATGTTATCGAGTAAATTGAAATCCTCGAAAATATAGCCGATGTTACTTTTTCTTATTTTTACTCTGTCTTTTTCTTTCTTTTGTGCAGTGTTAAGTCCCATGAAATATATGTCGCCTGATGTTGGAGCTTCAACCAGTCCGAGAATGGAAAGCAAGGTTGTTTTTCCACTTCCGGGTAGTCCGTAAATGCCTGCAAATTCTCCTTCTTCAATGTTAAGGTTGATGTTGCTTAAAACTGTAACGGCAATATCTCCCTGGTTATATGTTTTTACTAAATTCTTTGTTCTAATCATCTCTTTGTGTACGCATTTGTTACAGTTAGTGTCCGAAAACGGACATGTGAGTTGTGGATTTTAATGATTGTTTTTGCTGTGTATTGTTTTAAAATTCTGTTCAAAATAAATAAATATTATGTAAAATGCCTGAAAATCAGTATTGTTGAGTAAATTGTCCTGTCTGATAACAGCGTTAGTCCTTATTTATAGATGCTAAATACATTGCACTTTTTATGCCATATGACATAAGTGTCAGTTGCACAGAGCGATGGCAGTGTTGGCATCGTTTTTGGTTAATAATGTTTGACTAAAAATGTTCGTTTACGAACAAACATAGACAAAAATAGTTACATTTAAAGGTAGATTTAGTGATGAATATGTCAGAAAAAAAAGGAAAAATATTAATTATAGATGATAACCGCGACATTTTATTTGCACTTAAGTTGTTATTAAAACCGTTAGTTAAGGTTGTTAAAACAGATACAGATCCTTCTAACATACCTGTATTGATGAATGATAATGATTTCGATGTTATCTTACTTGACATGAATTTCACTAAAGACGCTATCAGTGGTAAAGAAGGTTTTTTCTGGTTGAAAAAAATACTTGAAATTGATCCTGATGCCGTGGTGTTATTTATAACGGCCTATGGTGACGTTGAGAAATCAGTGAAAGCTATCAGGGCAGGTGCTACCGATTTTGTTTTAAAGCCATGGCAGAATGAAAAACTTTTGGCAACAATATCTTCAGCTTTGAAATTAAGGCAATCGAAAAAAGAAGTAAACAGTTTGAAAACCAGACAAAAGGCATTAAATACTATCATGGATGAGCCTTTTGCAGAATTTATTGGTGTATCGGAACCAATGAAACGGGTGTTTGACACTATTAAGAAAGTGGCAAGAACTGATGCTAATGTCTTGATACTTGGTGAGAATGGAACGGGAAAGGAACTTGTTGCCAGGGCACTTCATCGTAACTCATTGCGTAAAGATGAAGTTTTTGTAAGTCTGGATCTGGGAGCAATTAGTGAGTCACTGTTCGAAAGTGAGTTGTTCGGTCATGAGAAAGGAGCTTTTACCGATGCCAAAACGAGTCGTCCCGGGCGTTTTGAACTGGCTGCCGGCGGTACTGTGTTTCTTGACGAGATAGGAAATCTTTCATTGCCGTTACAGGCGAAACTTCTTACTGTACTGGAGCGCAGGGAGGTTACAAGAGTCGGTTCAAACAAACCGCATCCTATTGACATAAGGCTTATTTCTGCCACAAATATGCCGCTTAAGAAGATGGCTGTAAACGGAGAATTCAGGCAAGACCTGCTTTACCGTATCAATACGGTAGAGATTGAAATTCCTCCGTTGAGGGAGCGTAAAGAAGATATTCCGGTACTGGCAGAACATTTTCTTGATATATATTCAAAAAAATATAAAAAGAGTTTTAAGAAGATTCAACAATCTGTTATACGTAAACTTTCGGAGTATCAGTGGCCGGGAAATGTCCGTGAGTTTCAGCATGTTTTTGAACGGGCAGTAATAATGTCCGACGGTCCTGTTTTGAATGAATTTGATTTTCAATTATCATCCCACTCTTCGTCAAGAAAAGGTTTTGAGTTTGAATCTTATAATCTGGAAGAAATTGAGAGAGGAATAATAGAGAAGGTATTGCGTATTCATCGTGGTAATGTTTCCAAAGCTGCATCTGAGCTTGGACTTACCCGTACGTCATTGTACCGCAGACTTGAAAAGTATGGTTTATAAAGATTTCAGGGTAAATATTATAATCAGAATTCTGTTAATATCGAATTCAGTATTTGTGTTCTTTTATCTTCTGCTTAATACAGATTTTATAATAACAACCATTGTTGTCGGTGTATTAACCGTATTGATGATATGGGGACTGATTCGTTATGTTGATTCAACAAACAGATTACTTAACAGCTTTCTTGAGTCGATTAAATATTCTGATTTTTCACGCACATTTGAGATTGATGGTTCGGGTAGCTCTCTGGATAAGTTAAAGCTATCGTTTAATGATGTGATAAAAAATTTCAGGGAGGTTAAAGCCGAAAAGGATGAAAATTATTTTTACCTGCAAACGGTTATTCAGCATATCGGTATTGCACTAATCGCATTCAGAAAGAACGGTGAGGTTGAGTTTATTAATAATGCAACAAAAAAACTTTTTCAGATAAATTCGTTATCTAATCTGACCGAACTTGAAAATATTAGCGGTGATTTGGTCCTGAAACTTCAGAATATTAAACATGGCGAAAACACTCTTGTCAGAATTCAGGATAAAGAAGGAGTGCTTCAGCTTGTTATTTATGCTACTGAATTCAGAATACATGACAGGACAATAATACTTACTTCGATAAAGAATATTCAGGAAGAGCTTGAGGAGAAAGAGATGGAGTCGTGGCAGAAACTGATACGGGTACTTACTCATGAAATAATGAATTCAATAACTCCGATATCTTCATTGTCGTCTACTGTTATGATGATTCTTGAGGATTTGAAGAAAGAGTTGCAAGATAATAATACCGAAGATGAACTTGTTGAGTCTGTCGAGGATGTTGAAAATGCCCTGCAAACCATTCATAAGCGAACCGACGGGTTGTTACATTTTGTAAATACATATCGTAACCTGACAGTTATTCCTCAACCTAAAATGTCAATATTTCCTGTTAAGCAGATGTTTGATAATTTGTTCAGTCTGTTTGAAGAGCAATTTAATCAGAATGAAATAATGTGTGTTATTGATGTTGATCCGCAAACTCTTGAAATAACGGCTGATGAAAAGCTTATTGAACAGGTGATGATAAATCTTATTAAAAACTCAATACAGTCACTCGAAGGCGTTGAAAAACCGTTTATTCGTTTAAAAGCTATGCTTAACACAAGAGGCAGGACGGCATTGCAGGTTGTTGATAACGGATCTGGTATATTGCCTGATGTTATCGATAAAATATTTATACCTTTTTACACAACGAAATCAGACGGTTCAGGCATTGGCCTGAGTCTCTCAAAACAGATTATGCGTAAGCATGGAGGCAATATCAGTGTATATTCGGATCCATACCGGGAGACTATATTCACACTTACTTTTTAACACCGGATGTGTATTAGAAAAATAATAGTCTTATCCGGCAAATACCGGCATAGGTAATCTCCTGTTACGGAATTTTATAGCATTATCCTGAAATAGGTGTAAAATAAAAAGCCCGCTGAAATGCGGGCCTGAATATTTATTTTTTTATGAATTAGCTTTTGCTTTCTTTACTGTGAAGCCTGTTGAACATAACAGCAAGGTGTGCATATAATGAGGTGTTCTGAACAACAATGTTGTCGGGAACTCTTAGTATGACAGGTGTAAAGTTCCATATGGCTTTTATACCGTTATCAATCATTAGTTCTGCAGTTTCCTGCGCAACTTCAACGGGAACGGTCAGAATACCTATTTTTATATCCGGATTTATCAGCTCTTTAAACTTGTCGACATGGTATATTTCAACACCGTCGTACTTTTGTCCGATGACATCAGGATTAATGTCGAAGCCGGCAGAAATATTAAGACCAAACTGCTTTAGTCCGAAATCCCGGATAAGGGCTGTGCCAAGACTGCCTACCCCGAACAGAAATGCTTCATCCAGTGATTTAAAACCAAGGAAGTCTTCCAGTTCTTCGATTAAAGGTTCAACTTCATAACCAACGCGGGTTTTGCCTGCTATTTTTGTGTATGAAAGGTCTTTGGTTACCTGTGTGGGGTCTATATCCATAATGTTGGCAATTTTGGGCGACGAGATATACTTTTGACCCTCTTTTTTTGCCACTTTCAGCTGTGCCAGATAACATGGCATACGTCGAAGCGCCGGTTCAGGTACAACACGGTTCTTCTTTTTATTTTCTTTTCCCATAAGTTTGATATTGAAGGTCTTTATTACAAATATACAATAATTTTATAATAAAGAAAATTATCAACAATAATATGTTGGGTGTGTAGGTTTTATATAAAAAAGGAAGGTTTGATTCACCTTCCTTAGTGGGCGATGAGGGAGTCGAACCCCCGACCCCTTGGGTGTAAACCAAGTGCTCTGAACCAACTGAGCTAATCGCCCTAAATCGCAATCAAATTGTTGCTTTATGTTCTCTTATCTTTATAAGAAGAATTGTTACTTTTTCAAAAGCGTGTGCAAATATAGAACTCTTTTTTATTATGCCCAAAAAAAATATTTTTTTTACAATACATCAGCAACAATGAAAGTGCTTCCTCCAATGAATATCAGGTCGTTAGGTGATGCGTTTTTTTTGGCCTCACTAAGTGCAGTTTTTACGTCTGGATAATAGTTACCGTATAATCCATGTTTTTTTGCTTCATGTTGCAATGTTTCTGCATCCAGGCTTCTTGGTATCGATGCCCGGGTGAAATAATACAATGCATCACGGGGTAAAAGTTTTAAAATGGTATTGTAGTCTTTGTCGTTTACCATGCCCCATATTATGTGTAATTTCTTGTATGGTGTGTTTTTTAATTGTTCAGTTACAGCCTTTATCCCATCTTCGTTGTGTCCTGTATCACAAATTATTTTGGGGTTATGGCCAATGATTTGCCAGCGCCCGGCTAAACCTGTAATTTCCTGTATGTTTTCAAAACCGGAATATATGTGTTCTGTTTTAATCGAATATCCGGCATGGATGAGTTCGCTTATCGAAGCAAGGGCTGTGACTGTATTCTTTTTTTGATACCATCCGGTAAGTGAAACTTTCAGGTTACTGAATACAACCTTGTCGTTTGAGTATACCTGCATTATCTGTTTTTCATCGGCCGAAAAGGTAGAGTAGGGGATGCTGAATAGTTTATCAGCCTGAATTAATGGTGATGAATTTTTATTTGCAACAGTTCTGAATACCTCTATAGTTTCCGGATCGGTTTCTCCGGTTACAACAGGTGTGTGGGGTTTTATTATCCCGGCTTTTTCTTTTGCAATAAGTTTTTTGGTATTGCCGAGAAAACGGGTGTGGTCCAGACCTATGTTTGTAATTACCGACAGTTCGGGAGATATGATATTGGTAGAATCAAGCCGGCCTCCCAGACCTGTTTCTATTACTGCAAAGTCAACCTTTTCATTTTTAAAATATTCAAATGCCATTGCAACAGTCATTTCAAAAAATGAAGGCTTTAGCTGTCTGATTATGTTACTGTTGTCGGTTACAAATGAAATAACATACTCTTTAGGTACGCATATGCCGTTTACTCTTATTCTTTCTCTGAAATCTTTGAGGTGTGGAGAAGTATAAAGTCCGGTTTTATATCCTGCCCTTTGTAAAACGGATGCCAGCATATGCGCAACGCTGCCTTTTCCGTTAGTTCCGGCAATATGTATTGATTTGTATTTTTTATGAGGGTGTCCGAAATATTCATCAAGAAGTAACGTGGTTTTAAGATCAGCTTTGTATGCGGCTTTCCCCTGGCGCTGATACATTGGTAACTGCTCAAACAGAAAGGCGGTGGCTTCTTTGTATGTCATAATGAGAGAAAGAAATGATAATTTATGTAATTAAACCGGAGGGTAAAGTTAAATAAATTAAATATGCATTTAAAAGAGGGTGGTCGGAAGATAATGTTTCGTTTAAATTAATTAAATTTAAGTAACCAAAATTTTATTGTTATGGCTAAAAAAATATTTATTCTTGATACCAATGTGTTGCTTCATGACCATAAGTGTATCTATAATATGGATGATAACGACATCATCATTCCGATAACGGTTCTTGAAGAACTGGATAAGTTTAAAAAGGGAAATGACCTGATAAATTACCAGGCACGTGAGTTTGTTCGTGAGTTGGATCGACTGGCAGGAGAGAAGTTGTTTAGTGACGGAGTGTCTTTAGGTCCGGGAAAGGGAAAATTGTTTGTGGCAACAGGAAAACCTTTTCCAGAAATAATGAACGAGTCTTTTTCAGAGAGAAGTGCCGATCATCGTATTCTGGCAATAGCCCTTTATATTAAGGATAAATTTCCGAAACGTAAGGTAATTCTCATCACAAAGGATATTAATATGAGGATGAAGGCAAAATCCCTTGGTCTTGTTGCTCAGGATTATGAATCGGATAAAGTTAAGAATCTTGATATTTTGTATAAAGGCGTTGAAGTGTATGATGATTTTGACCAGAACTTCATTGCTTTGCTGTATGAGAAAAAATCCGTTCCGAAGGATCAGTTTCCGCTTGATGCAGAAATGCCGGCAAACCAATATTTTGTGCTGAGGAATGGAAATCAGAGTATTCTTGCATATTTCGACCCGTTTAATAATTTGATACATAGGGTGGAAAAACACAGTGCGTTTGGTATTGAACCCAGAAATGCCGAGCAAACTTTCTCATTGCATGCTCTGTTGAATCCCGAAATAAAACTTGTTTCTCTTACGGGTAAGGCAGGAACGGGAAAAACGTTGCTGGCATTGGCTGCTGCACTTCAACAACATGAGGATTACAATCAAATTCTTCTTGCCAGACCGATCGTGCCTCTTGCTAACCGGGATTTAGGTTTTCTTCCGGGTGATGTGAATGAGAAAATAGGCCCTTATATGCAGCCGTTATTTGATAATCTGGGTGTGATAAAGAGTAGGTTTAAAGCTCAGGGCAGGGAGAATTTTCTGATTGATGAGATGCTTCGTAACGAGCAACTGGTTATTACTCCTCTGGCATATATCAGAGGAAGAAGTCTGTCTGACTCTTTCTTTATAATTGATGAAGCTCAGAACCTTACACCTCATGAAGTGAAAACTATAATAACCCGTGCAGGAGAAGGAACCAAAATGGTTTTTACAGGTGATATTGAGCAGATTGACAGCCCTTACCTCGATATGCAGTCAAACGGTCTGGCTTACCTTACCGACAAAATGAAAGGTCAGGATTTGTTTGCTCACGTTAATCTGGTGAAAGGAGAGCGAAGTTATCTGGCAGAACTTGCTTCACATATTCTATAAGTCTATAAGTAAATTTTATTTAGGAGGATGTCCCCAAATTCTTTTACGCAATGACATCGTGGTTATGTTTTTGGGGATATCCTCTTTTTTTAATAATAAAGGTTTAACGGGTAACAGAACCTGTGAATTTATAAAGATTATAATTAAGTCAATTGTTTTTAATACTTTTGCCGCAGGTAATATTCATTTAAATTAACAATGATTGACAGGGCGGTTTTTGAGAATAAAAAGGTGGCATTCTTTACTCTGGGATGTAAGCTTAATTTCAGTGAAACATCAGGAATTGCCCGTCAGATGCTGAATGCAGGTTTTCAGAAAGTTAATTTTAACGAAGTTGCCGATGTCTATGTTATCAATACGTGTACGGTAACAGAGATAGCTGATAAAAAATGCAGGCAGGCAATAAAACGTGCCATAAAGAAAAATCCCGATGCATATATCATTGTAACAGGATGTTTTGCACAAATAAAACCCGGAGATGTTTCATCTATCGAAGGTGTTGATTTAATTCTGGGTTCCAACGAAAAAATGGATGTGCTGGAATATCTGAATGGACTTGAAAAGAAAAAAACACCACGCGTGTTTACCGGCAATATACTCAAAACAAAAGATTTTAAGCCTACTTATTCTTCTGGTGACAGAACTCGTTGCTTTCTGAAAATACAGGACGGATGCGATTACTTTTGCTCATATTGTACAATTCCGCTGGCCAGGGGCCTGAGCCGTAGCGGAACAATTAATGAAACCCTGAAACTGGCAAAGGAAGCGATTGAAACAGGAGCGAAAGAGATTATTCTTACAGGGGTGAATATTGGTGATTTTGGTAAGAATACCGGAGAGTCTTTTTTCGGACTGATAAAAGAACTTGATAAATTGCCCGGGGTTGAGAGATACAGGATTTCATCTATTGAACCCAATCTTCTGACAAATGAGATTATAGAATTTGTGGCTGGAGCTGAAAAAATTATGCCGCACTTTCATATCCCGTTACAGTCAGGATCCGATAAAATACTGAAGCTTATGAAGCGTAAGTATGATACAGCTTTGTTTGCAAGCCGTATTGAGCACATCAGAAAAGTATTGCCAGATGCGTTTATCGGAGTGGATGTGATAACAGGAGTAAGGGGTGAATCGAAAAAACTATATCGTGAAACTGTTGATTTTCTGGAATCAATTGATTATTCACAACTACATGTTTTTACATATTCGGAACGGCCGGATACCCGGGCACTGGAAATCAAAGAGGCAGTTCCTGTCGAAGAGCGTAAAGAGCGAAGCAGACAATTGCACGAGCTGTCTGAGAAAAAAACAAGAGCTTTTTACAAACGGTTTTTGGGTACCGAAGCAAAAGTGCTATTTGAGAAAACCATGCATGATGGCGAAATTTATGGTTTTACCGAAAACTATCTGAGAGTGGGTGTTCCTTATGATGAATCACTTATAAATCAGATACGGGATGTTAAATTACAGATTATGTCATTTGATGGCGAATCAATATCAGGAAGATTAAAATAATAATTATGAATATTGAAAATATTTGTAACCGGGTAGTTGATATAGCCCGCGAAACAGGAAGGTTTATTAAAGAGTCGGGAGTGAAAGGAGAACTTTCGATAGAGGAAAAGGGACACAATGATTTTGTTACAAAAATAGATAAGCAGTCGGAGCAGAGAATTGTTGCCGCATTGAAAGAGGTTATTCCCGGTGCAGGTTTTATAGTGGAGGAGAACTCAGAAACAGGCAGAAGCGATGATTACAACTGGATTGTTGATCCTATTGATGGTACAACTAATTTTATTCATGGAGTAGCACCTTATGCTGTAAGTATTGCGCTTATATATCGTAACGAAATAATTTTAGGTGTTGTTTACGAGGCCGGGCTTGATGAATGTTTTTATGCCTGGAAAGGAGGTGGAGCGTGGCTTAATGAAAAACAGATATCAGTGTCGAAAGCAACTTCGGTTGAAGATAGTTTAATCGCAACCGGCTTCCCATATAGTAATTATAAATACCTTGACCGTTTTATGGATTCTCTTTACTATTTTATGCAGCATTCGCACGGGTTAAGGCGTCTGGGATCGGCTGCTACCGATCTTGCATATGTTGCCTGTGGCAGGTTTGAAGCATTTTATGAGTACGGGCTGAAACCATGGGATGTAGCTGCCGGAATTATCATAATAAAGGAAGCCGGAGGAAAAGTTTCGGATTTTAAAGGAGGTGAGGATTTTTTGTTCGGAGGAGAAATTATTGCGGCGGGAGGCAATGTGTTTAATGATATGAAAGATGTTATTTACCGGATTATGGTGGAGAAAAACGGAAGTGAAAATAAATGATGAATAATATAAAATTTTATATGCTTTATTACGGACTTGGTGCCGTAAGTTTATTGCCCTGGAGAGTTTTGTATCTTTTTTCAGATTTGCTCTATTGGGTTATTCGTATTGTAGGATACCGGAAGGATGTGATAATTGAAAATCTAAGGTATTCTTTTCCTGAAAAAACAGAAAAGGAGATTTGTGAAATAAAAAACCGTTTTTATCATCATTTTTGCGATTTGTTCGTAGAGGTTATCAAGTTTCAGACACTATCGAATGAGGATAAAAAAAGACATCTTGTTTTTGAAAACACAGATTACCCCGATAAATTATACGATGAGGGAAGAGATATTCTTGTAGCGCTTGGGCATTATTGTAACTGGGAATGGATTGGCGTTGCTAACCTGGTGCTCAAACATCTTGGCGGTGCAATTTATAAACCGTTAAAAAATAAGGCTTTCGACAGGTACATGTATTTATTAAGGAGCAATACCGTTGGTGTTGTTTATCCTATGCGTACCGTATTCAGGGATTTGTTAAGGTTAAAGCAACAGGGAAAACATTATATTATAGGAGTGATTACAGACCAGACTCCTCCGCCGGGACAGCATCGTCATTATACCTGTTTCCTTAATCAGAAGACACCTGTTCATCTTGGACTGGAAAAGATGGCTGTGAAATTTAATGATGTGGTATTGTTTGGAAAAATGGAAAAGATTAAACGCGGCTATTATAAAATGACGTTTGTCCCTCTTTTCGAGAATCCGAAAGATACTGAAGAGTTTGAGGTTACAGATACTGTAATGAGATATATTGAAGAAGAAATAAAAAAGAAGCCGGAATACTGGTTGTGGTCGCATAAGCGCTGGAAACACGTAAAAGACAGGTCGTGTGAATCAATTGAAAAAGAGAATGAAAAACAGAGCTAAAATTGCGGTGGCAATATTGAACTGGAACGGAGAAAAGTTGCTTGAAACTTTTTTGCCGGAAGTTATGAGAAATACTGTATATGACGGTGCTGAAATTTATATTATCGACAATAATTCTTCTGATAACAGTATTGAGTATATTAAAAATACTTTTCCAGAAGTAAAACTAGTATTGCTGGACCGTAACTACGGGTTTGCCGGAGGTTACAATAAAGGTCTTAAACAGATAGATGCCGACTATTATGTATTGCTGAATTCGGATGTGGCACCGGGTGAAAACTGGCTCGCCCCGCTTGTTGAAAAAATGGATAACACACCGGAGGTTGCAGCATGTGTACCCAAGATTAAAAGTTATACACAGCCTGATATGTTTGAGTATGCCGGAGCAGCCGGAGGATTTATTGATAAATATGGCTTCCCGTATTGTCGTGGCCGCCTGTTTGATGTTCTTGAAAAAGATGAGGGACAATACGACGAGTCAGTTTCCGTATTCTGGGGTAGTGGAGCTGCACTAATGATACGGTCTGAAATTTATAATAACTGCAGAGGTCTTGATGAAGATTTTTTTGCACATATGGAGGAGATCGATCTTTGCTGGAGAGTTAAAAACAAAGGATTTCAGATAATGAGTATTTCACAGAGTGAGGTGTTTCATCTTGGTGGCGGAACTCTGAATCAACAGAATTCACACAAGACATATCTTAATTTCAGGAACAACCTGTATATGTTGGTGAAAAATCTTCCCCGCAGGCGTTTTGTTCGCAGGTTATTGCTACGCATGATACTTGATGGTGTTGCTGCTGTTCACTTTCTGCTGAAAGGAGAGTTCGGATTTTTTGCAGCAGTTGCAAAAGCTCATATCTCATTTTATGGTAATTTTAAGAGAATGCTTGCAAAGAGAAAATCTTTGTTACCGCATGTTGTCACAGAAAATCATGACGAAATGTTTAATGGCAGCCTTGTATGGCACTTTTTTGTGAAAAAACAAAGAACCTTCAGAGAATTAAACTGATTAATCATTTTTGCATTCGACATTAATTACAGCCAGAAGCTGTATGTAAGTTTTGCAATCAGCTGGTTCGACATAAAATTAAAATCCCTGTTTTCAATATCCCGATTCAGATTGTGATTATAAACGATGAATATATCTCCTCTTGGCAAGAAAGTCCAGCGAAAACGTGTGTTTGTTCCTATTTCATTGCTGATATCATCGTATTGTATGAAAGATGTAAGTTGCATATCAGGGGTAAAATTAAGTGACAACCGTGCTCCAACAAGGTTCTGGTCGAAATCTCCCCAGGGCAGGCGACCTATGTTCTTTTCGTAGTTCAGCTCAATTATAGCCCATTGTGCAGGGCGTACAGAGAGCTGTAGTTCTATTTGATCGAGTTTCCCGTTATAGAAACCGCCATACCACCAGGTAGCCTGTCCGTTTATCCATCTTTTGCTTGCTGTTTCCACTTCAATTCGCGAGCGGATCCAGTTATAACCACCGGCGGGAATTATAACACCGGGTGCTATTTCAAATGGCTCTTTCAGATACTCACCTGCAGGCTTAATGTTGAACTCAAAGCGGTCGCCACTCTCCATTCTGAAATGTATGGGAGCAGTGAAAACCACATAACTTTCCCAATGGTTGGAAAGATCTGTGGTCAGAGAATAGTATGATTCGAAAAAGAACTGACGTATAAAGTCTATCTTCTCAGGTCTGGGCATGTAATCTACAGAAAGAGAGTATGACTTAATGCTGCGACGTGGTACAAAACCGAGTGAGGGGTCAAACTGATTCCCAATGTATTTGTACGAAGCAAATATATCCCACAGATCGTTTGGATAATCAAAAGAGGCCCCAAACGCCGAACGGTCACCGGTCAGGTCTTCTCTGTTGTTATACATGCCCCAGCCGCCTATTAGCATGTTCTTGTCACCTTTAAAAGTTGATGTTCTGTATGTGAAATCAATTCCGGAAGTGAAGCTGTTCGATCGGTTGGCAGGATCCCCGAAAGTAGTTATCATACCAACAGTTGATTCTTTCAGGATATTCTGTTTTACACGAATTACTCCCATGTTTGTCGGGTTCAGAAGCGAATCAACTTCTCCGGTTCTGGTAAATAATGCCCCAAAGTTGGTGTTTTTTACTTTTCCGTTTATTTTTCCTCCGATATCGAGGGGTACCTTAGTACCATCGTAAAGTCCTATTCTGCGGCTGTAAAAAGGTATAAGGCTTCTGCTAAGTCCGAGCCCGAATGAATATATATCAGAACCTTCCTGAAAAAACTGCCTTTTCTCGGGAAATAACAGGGGAAATCGAGTCAGGTTTGTTCGGCGGGTGTCTACTTCTGTTTCTGCGAAATCGGTATTGACGGTTAATTGACCTGTTATTTCGGGAGTTATTCTCTGTGTGATGTCAAGACTCGGTCGCCAGTCAAATACACTTTTTTCGCCTGCGTTTCTGGATATATCAAAAACCGTTGCGGGTTTTATCTGCAATCCCCAACCTAATGAAAATCCGGGAAGATTTATAAGCAGACCGGCGATGCTTGTTTGTGCCACATTGTAATCACGTTTTGCACCCGTCCACCGGTCTGTTTCCATAAGTCGTTGTATACGTCGTTCAATGTTAAATCCCCACTTATTAAGGTTTTTGTTGAACGTGAGATTTTTGATTGGAATACGGATTTCCGCCGACCAGTAGTTTTTTCCTATATGTGTTTTTGCCTGCCAAACAGCATCCCAGTTTTCGTCTTCAGATTCGCCGTGCCGTGTCGAGAGAGCATCATATCTTGCACCTCGCGGATTGATGGCAAAAATGTATCCTGTTCGTCCGTCCTGATATGTGTCAAATACAAATTTGATATAATCCTCGCCACGTAATTCGGAGTCACGTGCTTTTGAAAAGGCTGTTATCTTATCAGGCGAATTGTCGTAACATATTATACCAAGAATTATCTCTTTTTTGTTAGCAATGATTCTTACTACGGTAGGAAAGGAGGGAGTTCCTTCTTCTTTGGGTTCTACCATAGTAAGGTTCGTGATTGAGTCTGTTTTTAACCAGCAGGAATCATTTATTATTCCGTCGAAGCTGAAGCTTCCGGTATACCTGCCTGTTTTTATTTCTGATTTTTTTGCTTGTGCTGATAAAGTGAGAAGAGTGAATTGCCAGAGTACGCCGGTTAAAAGCACCGGCACTAACCACTTTTTCATAACTTTTTAAGTTTAGTTACATTAAACCTGATAAAATATCAGGGATGAACTTATCCTGAGTAGCCGGAGTGTCAGTTACCGACAATCGGGATGTTACCGCCGGCATGTCAGGGTACAAGCTGACTTAAAGTTTCATTGTTTTTTCCTGAAACGAAAATATATGAAACTTATTGCAGGTTAATCAATGGTGTTAATGATGTTTTTTGATTAACCAGGGTTAAAGTTAATAACAATTACAGATATGTTATAACTTTCTCAAGTTTATTGTTTCTCGAGCCTTTTATTAATATTTTATGATTGGTAACCGGGTTTTCTTTTATGTATTTAATTAATTCGTTCACATCTTTGAAATGAACAGCCTCTGGTATTAAAGTCAGTGTTGGAACAAACTCGGGACCAACCAGGAAAATTATAGCTGCATTTATGTTTTTTATTTTATTTATAAGCTCTTTGTGTTCGTATGAAGATTCGTATCCGAGTTCTTTCATGCCACCGAGTATTAATGCTTTTTGAGTCCCGTCAATATTTCTGAAATTATCCAGAGCTTTTTGCATACTGGTCGGGTTGGCATTATACGCGTCAAGCAGTATTTCGTTTTTTTCTGTTTTCAGGTATTGAGAGCGGTTGTTGGAAGGTATATAGCCTGTTACAGCACTGTTTATTTTTTTTTCTTCGATATTGAAAAAACAACCAACGGTAATTGCTGCCAGAACATTCTCAAGGTTGTAGTCTCCTATCAGGTTTGTGTTTAAATCATATTGGTTTCCTGTATTGTTATTTTGCCATGTCAATTTCAGAAAAAACTCTTTTCCTGTTGACTTTCCGGAAACCAATACGTCGTTATTCTGTATTTGTATGCCGTAAAAAATCACGTCGGTATTTTCAGGCAGCATTTGGTAAAGGTATGGATTGTCTTTGTTTGAAAAGATGGTTCCGGCATTTTTTGAAAGATAGTTGTAGAGTTCTCCTTTGGTTTGCATAACTCCGTTTAATGAACCGAATCCTTCAAGATGGGCTTTGCCGATATTAGTAATAAGGCCGAAGTCAGGCTCGGCAATATTGCAGAGAAATGCTATTTCTCCCGGATGGTTTGCACCCATCTCCACAACACCGAATTCTGTTTCCTGGTTAAAAGACAGGAGGGTGAGAGGAACACCGATATGATTATTGAAATTACCTTCTGTGGCTTTTACTTCAAACTTTTGTTTCAGTACTTCTCTTGTAAGCTCCTTCGTTGTTGTTTTGCCATTGGTACCTGTAATGGCTAAAATGGGAATGCCAAGCCATCTGCGATGATAGTTGGCCAAATCCTGTAATGTTTTCAGAACATTATCAACAAGAATTATATTGTCGGAAATGCTTTCAGTGTTTTCATCAACAACGGCATATTTTGCTCCTGCTTCTATTGCTTTGTCAGCAAACTGGTTTCCGTTAAAGCTTTCTCCTTTAAGGGCAAAAAATATCGAACCTTCGGGACAGTTGCGGCTGTCGGTGGTTACTGATGAGCATGAGAGAAAAATATTGTGTAATGTCTTAATGTCCATATTCCCATTGTTTGCGTATATCGGTAAAAATAAAAAAAGAGGTTGACTTAAATGTCAACCTCTTTAAAATTATTTATTGATATCCTTTATTTTTTTCCTTTGGTAGGAGCACCTACTCTTGTCATGGCACAACGGAAACCAAGGTCATCGCGGCTTTCACGTTCATCCAGGAATCTTCTTGTTCCGGGGCTTAACCAATAAGCTCTGTCTCTCCATGAACCACCTTTGTAAACACGTGATCTGTCTGTTATCATACTTGATACACTACTGCTGTTCGGTGTTCCTGCATACATATTACTTGTGTTTGCTTTTGAAGCATTCCAGTCTTCTCCGGTAATAATATTTGATTCAGCATCACCATCAAGGTAATTACGGTTGTCTGCTGTTCTGTAGTTTTTACGGTTAAGTATGTCCTGGTCAGTTTCAACACGATAGCGTATACGGCCCAGACTGTCTTTCTCTGCTACATAACCAGCTTCATCCAGAACTTTTGTTTTAAATACGTTTCCGCGATACGGGCTGAATTCATCAACATCTTCGAAAGACAGAGGACGATATACGTCAGCTACCCATTCATTAACATTACCTGCCATACAGTACAAACCATAGTCGTTTGGCCAGAATGAGTGTACAGGCATTGTGATGTCTCCTCCATCGTTCAGAGAACCGGCCATACCCATCATGTCTCCGTTTCCTCTAACAAAGTTGGCCATCATTTTACCACGATATTTTTTATCAGGATTTCTTACAATGTGACCATCCCAAGGATAAATTCTTCTGTTGGTAAGTCTTTCGTCGTATGAATTTCCGATAAGTGCAAATGCTGCATATTCCCACTCTGCCTCGGTCGGGAGACGGTATTTGGGTAGCAATATTCCGTCATCCCATCTTACACGACGGGTGTCTTTATTAGGATCGAGGTCTTTCATTGGACTTTTACCAGTAATACCTTCGTATTGTCCTAAAAGATATGCTTCTGTATCGAAATTATTTTCACCTTGCTGGCTTGGATCAAACTCCAGTATTCCTTCTTCAATAAGAATAAGTTCATTTACCCTGTTGGTTCTCCATGCGCAAAAGTCGTTAGCCTGCAGCCAGTTAACTCCTACTACCGGATAGTCGGCATATGCAGGATGACGTAAGTAATTCTCTACCAAAGGCTCATTGTATGACAGAGGTCTGCGCCATACCAATGTATCGGGTAGAGCTTTTTTATAAACCTCAGGATAATCTGCATAAACTCTTTGTATCCAATACAGATACTCTCTGTAGTTTGCATTTGTCACCTCTGTCTCGTCCATGTAAAAAGACGGAACGGTAACTCTTCTTGGAACATTGTTCCAGTCATACATTACATCTTGCTCGACACGTCCCATGATGAACGTACCTCCTTCGACAAATACCAGGCCGGGACCTGTTTTTTGTTCATATCCCGATTGATATTCGAATCCTCCGAATTCAGGATTGTTATATTCCCATCCTGTAACGGATGAAACATTTCCTCCTCCGCCGCCTTTGCTGGATTTACATGAGGCCAAAGATATTAACCCAATTACGGTTAATGTTAGTAAGATTCTGGAAATAAATCTCATAGCTTTGTGTACTTGTGTTATCTTAATTGTTAATAATTTCAAATTCTTTCCGTCGAAATCCATTCAACTATTCCTTTATACTGCAAAAATAAAAAAAGGTTATACCTAATCCCGATGATTTTAATTTTTTTTTGACTTTTATTTAAAATATTATTCCTGCAATTTTTTCATAACTCAAACGTTAAATATTTATATTTCTTGTGTAAGGCAAGTTTTTTTTTGTTTTTTTTGAGCAAAATTAATATTCCTGTTTGATGTTTATATTTTTCAGGAGTAGTGTAAATAATTGATTTGTAAAAGGAAAAATAATATATGATCAGAAAGTTTATTACTTATTTATATGTATTCTTTATTTTTGCGGGTATAACAAATGCTCAAAAGAATACATATCTGTATCAGGTTCACTGGTTGGCTCCCGAATTGCCTTCACAGATACTGCCGGGCAGGCTTGTTATTGATGATCAGAAGGGAATTGATACAGAAACTCTTTTGCCGTTGCAGATTCATAGTTACAGATTGCCCGAAGGTGTTTCTTTAAATGATGTTGAGGTTACTATTGTACCTGAAGTTTTAATTTCGGTTACCGATGAAGAACAAAAAATATTAAATGGTTTTGAAATAAATGATGAGCCTAAGAAAAATGTTTTTATTTCATATGTAAATGGAAAACCGTATTTATATGTAGAGTTGATACCGATAATAAGAGAAGCAGTTGCATACAGGAAAATTAAAGAGTACTCTGTTTCTGTAGATGTGAAAAAAGTAACTGTTAAGAATTCTGAAAAAACAAACCTTACAGAATATGCTGATAATTCCGTATTGTCAAATGGCAGGTGGGTTAAAATCAGCATTAAAGATGATGGGATTTATAAAATATCATATTCCAAATTAAAGGAGTGGGGCTTTAACAATCCTTCGGACGTTCGTATTTTTGGTAACGGCGGGGTTATGCTGCCTAAGCTTAACAGTTCTCCCCGATTTGATGACCTCAGAGAGAATGCAGTTTACGATTCGGGTGATGCCCTGTTCTTTTACGGCAAGGGAACTGTAAAGTGGACGTATGATATTTCTAAAGGGATGTGGGTGCATCAAATCAATGATTTTACTGATGTTGCCGATTATTTTCTGACAGTTGATGCAGGAGAAGGGTTGAGAGTTGGAGAGACCGACTGGTCTGGTCTGCAGCCGGAGGGTGATGTTACATCTTATGATGCGCGTGAATTTCATGAGCTGGAAGAAAAGAACCTGCTGAAATCGGGAAGAATATGGTTTGGCGAATGGTTTAGTTATTACGGAAAACAATCGTATGATTTGAATTTCAGCTTCAAGAATCTGCAGTCCGAATATCCCGTTAAAATCTTCACTTCTGTAGCAGCACGCTCTAATGTAACTTCAGCTTTTGATGTATTTGTTAATGATGCAGGTCCTGTACAAGAAATCAGAGTGAGAGCCATCTCTTTTTCGGATTATACCGGATATTATGCTCACATGACAGAACAGACCGATAGCTTCAGCGTATTTCAGGATGACTTGGCATTAAAAATTGAGTATTCAATGCCAGCCAATACAGCTCAGGGATGGCTTAATTTTATTTGTTTAAATGCCAGGTGTAAACTTAGTATGCCAGGAGATGAGCTTGAATTCAGGGATGTAGAATCATATAACAAATACGATGCGGCACGTTTTGTACTCGAAAATACCGGAGATAATTTGTTGGTATGGGATATAACTGATTATACCAGGCCCGAAAAAGTTAAAGGAGAACTGAGCTCCGGGAAATATTCATTTATTGCCGACACAAAAGAACTGCGACAGTTTGTAGCATTCAATCCTGATGGAGACTTTCCTGTTCCTTCATACGAAGGAGAGATTGAGAATCAGAATCTTCATTCAGTATCAGGAGTTGATTATGTTATTGTGGCGCCGGAGGAGTTTCTTGAAGAGGCTAACCGTTTGGCAGAACTGCATGCCGAAAATGACGGTCTTAATGTTTTTGTAACAACACCTTCTGAAATTTATAATGAGTTTTCATCCGGTCAGCCCGATATATCGGCAATCAGGGATTTTATGAGAATGCTGTATAAAAAGGCATTATCCGATGAAGATAAACCAAAATATCTGTTGCTTTTTGGTGATGGTTCTTACGATAATCGCTCGTACTCTGAAGAAAATACCAACCGTATACTTACATATCAGTCTGAAATGTCAATTCACCAGGCATATTCTTATGTAACAGATGACTTCTATGGCTGTCTTGATGACAGTGAAGGTGATGACCTCAGGGTTGACCAATTGGATATCGGAATTGGGCGTTTCCCTGTTAATACGGTTCAGGAAGCAACCTGGGCTGTGGATAAGGTTGAGATGTATATGAAAAATCAGTATGCAGGTAAATGGAAGGCTCTTCTTACTTTTGTTGGTGATGACGGAGATAATAACATACATATGAGGGATGCCGATCGCCTTGCCACTAAAGTTTCATTAACACATCCTGAGTTTGACCTTAATAAAATTTATTTTGATTCATATCAGAAGATTACAACAGCAACAGGAAAAGCTTATCCGGAAGTGAATGTTCTGGTCGAGGATGCAATACTTAACGGAACGCTGATTTTTAACTATACGGGGCATGGAGGTGAGAACGGACTGGCCCATGAACAGATAGTAACGATACCGGAAATTCAGAGCTGGACCAACCTTGACCGGTTGCCTCTGTTTGTTACCGCAACCTGTGAGTTCAGCCGTTTTGATGATCCCTCCCATGTTTCTGCAGGCGAATGGGTTTTTCTGAATAATGTGGGCGGTGGAATAGGCCTGTTTTCAACAACAAGAGTTGTGTACAGTTCTTTGAACTTTATTATAAATAATAATCTTTTCGATTATATTTTTGAACGCGATAAGAATGGTGAAAAGCTGAAGCTCGGAGATATAATGAAATATACAAAAAATGCTTCGGGAACCAGTGTCAATATCCTGAATTTTACCCTTCTTGCTGATCCGGCTTTGGCTATCATCTATCCGTCTCAATATGTGAAAACAGAGAAGGTTAATGGCAAGCCTGTAAGCGAAGTGATGGATACGCTGAAAGCCCTGAGCAAAGCCTCTATCGAAGGTGAAATAGTACGTGAAGATGATACGTTAATTGATGATTATGACGGAATTCTTGATATTACTGTTTTCGATAAGCCTACAACTGTTATTACGCTGGGTAATGACGGAGCAGTACCTTTCGAATATCAGGTGTTTGAAAATAAGCTTTTTACAGGTCAGGTTAGTGTGGAGGAGGGATTGTTTAAAAGTGAATTCTTCGTGTCCAAGGATATCAGGTATAATATAGATAAGGCCCGTGTCAGTTACTATAGTTCAAATGATAAATCAGTTGAAGCTTTTGGTGCAAATAACGATATCCTGATAGGGGGAATAAGTGATAATCCTCCTATGGATAATGAAGGACCGGATATCAGATTGTATCTGAATAAACCAACATTTGTTTCCGGAAATGTTACCGGAACACGACCGTTGCTTATAGCTGAGTTGTACGATGAGAACGGAATAAATACATCAGGAAACGGTATAGGACATGATGTTACTCTGGTTATTGACGACGATAAAAACCATACTATGGTTATGAACGGTTTCTTCAGATCCAAAGTGGATAGTTATCGTGAAGGTACAGTTGTTTTTCAGTTACCAGATCAGGAGCCCGGATTGCATAAATTGTCTTTCAAAGCATGGGATAATCTGAATAATTCATCTGTTGTGGAAGTTGAGTTTGTTGTTGAGCAGGGTATGGCACTCAATGTTGAAAAAGTTTCTTTTTTTCCTAATCCGGTCAGTAGTTACGGCTCGGCACTTTGTGTTTTTAATCACGATGAGCCTAATACATCTGTCAATGTAATAATTTCAACATACAATCTTGCGGGGCAGCTTCTTAATGAAACCGAGGAGCGTACTGTCAGTTCGGGCGGAACAATACAGCCGTTAAGGTGGTATCCGCGCTCATTTAATGGTGATATTCTGGGTCAGGGACTTTATATTGTAAGATTTAGTGTTCTGACTCAAACGGGTAGAGCTGCAGAATTTTCACAAAAAATTTTAGTGGTTGAATAATAAAAACAGGTTTTTTTAGTTTTTGTTGAAGGTAATATTTATTACAATTGCAAAATTTTTGTTCAGGGGGAGAACAATTGAAAAACTATATTCTTATTTTATTAATTCAGAAAAAGGGAAGTGTTAAATTTAAATTGAAAGTTTTTAATATGATGAAGATTATAAAGAGCATTGTTGTAGCGGGAGTTTTATCAGTGTTTGTAGTGTCTGTTAACGGACAGACAACTCAGAGTGATGTGGTAAATAATATTGTAAGTACGGCCGTTCCGTTTTTGAATATTGCACCGGAATCGAGAGCCGGCGGTATGGGTGATGCAGGTGTTGCAACATCGCCGGATTATAATTCTCAGTATTGGAACCCTGCCAAATATGCTTTTATCGACGGTTCTATGGGTGCTTCGGTTTCGTTTACACCATGGTTAAGAGAGTTAATAGGCGATATTAACCTGTCATATGTTTCGTTTTATTACAGATTAGATGATATGCAGACACTCAGCTCGTCACTTACGTATTTTTCATTGGGTGACATCACTTATACCGACGAAACAAGCAATGTGGTTGGAACAGGTAATCCTAATGAGTTTGCTCTTGATGTTGCTTATTCAAGGATTCTGTCCGATCAGTTTTCAGGTGGCGTTGCTTTCAGGTATATTCGCTCCGATATTTTAAATGGCAGCCCAACAGCGCAGTCATTACCTGGTAACTCATTTGCGGCAGATATAGCATTTTATTATCACACAAGCTGGAAAAAGAACCGTAAGAAATCAGCGTTAAGTGCAGGTATTAATATCTCGAATATAGGTTCAAAAATCAGTTATGACGGAGGAAACACTAAAGAATTTATTCCTACAAACCTTCGTCTTGGTGCGGCTTACAGTATGGATATTGATGAATATAATCAGGTAATGTTTACTGCTGATATTAATAAACTTTTAGTTCCTTCTGTTTTAGATACCACTGCAGCTGAAACATCAGTTATTTCAGGTATCTTCAAATCTTTTAGTGATGCACCGGGCGGTTTTAGTGAAGAGCTTCAGGAGATAAGAATTTCCGGAGGTGTTGAGTACTGGTACAATAAACAGTTTGCAATTCGTGCTGGTTATCATCATGAAAATGAGAATAAAGGTAATCGTAAATATGCCACTGCCGGTGTCGGTCTGAAGTTTAATATGTTCAATATTGATGCTTCTTACATAATACCCATGGAATCAAATAATCCGCTTGCAAATACAATAAGGTTTTCACTTGGATTTGATTTGAGTCAGTTTGGTAGTTCGAAGGGCAAAAAGCATTAAACTTTTCTTTAATGAAATTACGGGTAGGTTTCGGATATGATGTACACCGTCTTGCCGGGGGCGAAGAGTTGTGGCTTGGCGGTATTCGTATCGAACACACAAAAGGATGTGTGGCACATTCGGATGGTGATGTTCTCATTCATGCTATCTGCGATGCATTACTTGGTGCTGCAAATATGAGGGATATCGGATATCATTTCCCCGATACCAGTCCGGATTTTGAAAATATCGATAGTAAAATATTACTTAGTAAAACGATAGAGATAATTGCATCAAAAGGATACTCGGTAAGTAATATTGATTCGACAATAGCATTGCAAAAGCCCCGTATAAAACCATATATTGATGAGATGCAGAAGGTTCTTGCCGCTGTGATGAATATTGATACGGATGATATTGCAATAAAAGCCACCACTACGGAAAAACTTGGTTTTGTTGGGAAAGAAGAGGGTATCGCTGCCTATGCAACTGTTCTGATTCAGAAAGATTGATACTGGTTAAACATGGAATGATGAGGTTTTGTTCTTGTCGGTAATATTATGACGATTTTGTTGCATAAACCTTGTTTTTTTATTTTTGCAAATAAAAATTAATTAATGAAGAAAGAAGAAGAATATACGAATGTCGATCTTGATAAGGAGATCGCTGAGAATGATGCATTACTGGTTTACTTCTCACACGATGACTGTAATGTTTGTAAGGTTTTGAAACCTAAAGTTAAAGAGTTGCTGCAGGATTGTTTTCCGGGTATGAAGTTCGTTTATGTGAATACTCATAAACAACCCGATGAGGCTGCTTCAAAAAGGGTGTTTGCTGTTCCTACTTTGTTGATCTACTTTGAACAGAAAGAGTATTTTCGTTTCGGACGAAATGTTAGTCTTCGTGAACTTGAAGATGCCATCAGCCGGCCTTACGGTTTTCTGTTTGAGTAATAGTTATCCCGGATAAAAAAACACAGTGTGCCCCGGAAGTTGTCATTATGGTTGCAAATGACGGCTTCCGGGGCATTTTTTTTAGTTCTGTCAGAAACTTATGGAGCCTCTGTTGGCTTCATTTTGTCCGTATGAGTAAATTTCACGTATGATGTGGGCGTATTTTTTATAAAGTACTCTTCTGCGGAGTTTGAGTGTTGGTGAAAGTTCACCACCGGCAGAAGTCCATGGTTCACAAACAAGACGGAAGCGTTTTATCTCTTCGTGTTTTCCAAGCTGTTTGTTAAGTCTTGTTACCTCCTTTTGGTATAGAGCTTTGACCTGTTCGTCATTAATAAGGTCTTCGTTGTCGCGGAAGTGTATTTTATGTTCATGAGCCCAGTTGTGGAGAAATTCAAAATTGGGAGAGATGATGGCACTGGCAAACTTTTCACTTTCGCCAATTACCATAATCTGTTCTATAAAGTTTGATTCTTTAAACAGGTTTTCAATTGATTGTGGTGCAATGTATTTGCCGTTCGAAAGTTTGAACATCTCCTTTTTTCTATCGGTAATAGCCAGGAATTTGCCGTTAATGAGCTTCCCTATATCTCCGGTATGAAACCAACCTTCCGAATCAATTACTTCATTTGTGGTTTTTTCATCTTTGTAATATCCTTTCATTACACTCGGGCCTTTTACCAGTATCTCACCCTCTTCGTCTATTTTTACCTGAATATTATCAAGGACAGGTCCTACAGAGCCGATATAAAGGTTGCCCTTGCCGTTGAGGTGATTTACAGCTATAACCGGGGATGTTTCAGTCAGGCCGTAACCTTCCATTAACGGAATTCCTGCAGCAAAGAACAGCCGGCTGAGTCTTGGTTGAAGGGCAGCACCTCCGCTAATTATTAATCTGAGCTTACCACCGAATGCTTCATGCCATTTTGAGAAAACCAGTTTTCGGGCAATTTTGAGTTTTGAGGCGTAAACAGGATTATTTCTGCCTGTAACATTATATTTCTCCCCCAACCGCATGGCCCAGAAAAAGATCTTCTTTTTTGAACTGTCAAGGTCATTGCCTTTGGTTACCAGCTTGTCGTATATTCGTTCTATAACACGGGGAACGGTAGTAAATATACTGGCTTGAATGTCTTTCAGGTCCCGTGCAATAGTTCCAAGGTTTTCAGCATAGTATACACTGCAGCCTTTGTACTGATACAGGTAGTTTACCATTCGCTCGAAAACATGGCAAAGAGGAAGAAAGCTCAGAGACTTATCTTCTTTACGAAGATCAAAGTTAGGAGCTACTCCTAAAACATTGCTCATGAAATTACGATGTGTGAGCATGACACCTTTGGGCATTCCCGTTGTTCCTGATGTGTAAATTATTGAAGCTACGTCGTCGGGAGATATTGAAGTTTTTATTTTTTGTTGCTCCTCCCGTTGTTTGGTTTTTTCCTTTTCGCCCAAATCAACGATTTCGCTCCAGTGCGGGACATTTTCAATGATATTGAAAGAGTAAACTTCTTCAATTGAATCTATTTCGTCAGCAATTGGCTTGAGCTTATTATACAATGCAATGTCTGAAACTATCAGAATTTTTGCGTCACTGTGTTTTAATATATAGCGGTATTCGTCATCACCAATAGTCGGGTAAATAGGCACGTGAATAACACCAACCATTGACATGCCCATGTCTACAAAATTCCATTCGGGTCTGTTGTTGGACACTGTCGCTATTTTATCTCCTTTTTTAAATCCTTTGGCTAACAGTCCAAAACTGAAAAATTTAGAATTTTCAATATATTCATCCACACTGAAAGTTACCCATTGTCCGTCGCGTTTTGCAGCAAGGATATCATCTTTGTCGTTTTCTTTCTTTAGTTTATCAAGAATGTCAAATGTTCTGATTATTTCCATAATATTCGGGTTTGTGTTCTTTAACATTATAAAGTTAATAAAAAAACAAAATTACATTATAATATTGATATTGTACTAATTGTATTTTTTTATTCCTGTTCATAAATTTTTAAATAGCATTAAAACTGATGCTGTTTCTGTAATGCTTATAATATGTGGGTTTTAGCTCCATATTGTGATGCAAGATAAAATATATGTTCATACAAATTAACACATCATTAAAATTTCTAAAAAAAAACCAATATATTTGCGCGGTTATTTTGCAATAATTTAAACATAAATATATCTAATAAAAGAACAGACAAATGCAAAACAAAGGAGCAATAAGATTATTTGCCATTCTCCTGGCATTGGTGAGTTTATATCAATTGTCTTTTACATACGTTACTAAAAAGGTTGAAAAAGAGGCAAAACAGTCGCCGATGGGAGAACAGGCGTATCTGGATTCAGTAAAAAATATTCCTGTTTATAATTTTCTTTTTGGGTTAAGAAAATATACCTATCAGGAATGTAAGGAGAGAGAGATTAATTTTGGTCTTGACCTGAAAGGTGGTATGAACCTTATACTTGAGGTTAAGGTGTCTGATGTAATTAAGGCTTTGTCTAACTACAATACAGATCCTACATTCCTTAAGGCGCTTCAGTTGGCTGAAGAGAGAGAAAAGAATTCAAACAAGGATTTTGTTACTCTTTTCGGGGAGGCATTTGAGGAACTGGATCCGAATGCTCAGTTGTCTACAATATTTAACACTGTGGCATTGAAAGGTGAAGTGAATTATAATTCAACTAACCAGGAAGTGCTGGATGTTATTCGCCGTGAAACACAGAGTGCGATCGATAATGCTTTTAATATTCTTCGTACAAGAATTGACAAGTTTGGTGTTACACAGCCTAATATACAGAAGCTTGAGAAACCGGGAAGAGTATTGATTGAACTTCCGGGTATTAAGGATCCTCAGCGTGTGCGTAAGCTGCTTCAGGGTACTGCAAGTCTTGAGTTCTGGGAAACTTATGATAATCAGGAAATATTTAATTATTTAGTTGAAGCAGATCGTAAAACCAGGGAACTGGCTTTGGCGAAAACTGCGGAAAATAAGAAAAGTGAAGAAGGATCAGAAGAAAAAACAACAGAAGAAAAGAAAAAGGTTGATGAAGACCTGTCATTGCTTCAGGATATAGAGTCCGACTCACTGAAGACCGATTCACTTGCTTCTGAAACTGTAAAATCGCTCTTCTCATATCTTATCCCTAGTCAGAACCCCAGAAGCCCGGTTGTAGGTGTTGCTGCAGCTAAAGATACTGCCAAGGTTGATATGTATCTGCAGTTGCCTGCAGTGAAGGCATTGCTTCCCAAAGACCTTAAGTTCCTTTGGACTGTTAAACCTGTTCCGTTTAAAGAATTGAAATATTATGTTTCAAATCCGGATGAGAAAAGTGAATATTATCAGCTTATTGCTCTGAAAGTATCTACTTTCGATGGACGTCCTCCTCTTGAGGGTGATGCTATTGTTAATGCAAGCAAAAGTCTGAATCAGCGCAGCCAGTTTGAGGTTAATATGACTATGAATGCGGAAGGTGCTAAAACATGGGCTAAGCTTACTAAAAATAATATTGGAAAATCAATAGCTATTGTACTTGACGGATATGTTTACAGTTTCCCAACGGTACAGAGCGAAATTAAAGGTGGCAGAAGCCAGATTACAGGTAATTTCACAGCACAGGAGGCTGATGACCTTGTTAATATTCTTAAGTCCGGTAAATTGCCTGCTCCTGCACGAATTGTAGAAGATACCGTTGTAGGACCTTCTCTTGGTGCCGAGGCTGTTCATGATGGCCTGGTGTCATTTATATGGGCATTTATCGTAGTGCTTGTCTACATGATTTTGTATTACGGCTGGAAAGCGGGTATGGTTGCTGATATGGCACTTGTTACCAATATGTTCTTCATAATGGGGGTACTTGCATCGTTCGGAGCGGTTCTTACACTGCCGGGTATTGCGGGTATTGTGCTTACAATCGGTATGTCGGTGGATGCCAACGTGCTTATTTATGAAAGGATAAAGGAAGAGATGAGAGCTGGAAAGGGAGTAAGGCTTGCACTTGCCGATGGATATAAAAATGCTTTCTCTGCCATCATCGACTCAAACATAACCACATTCCTTACCGGTCTTATTCTGTTCCTGTTTGGTACAGGTCCTATTAAGGGTTTTGCCACCACACTAATGATTGGTATTGCAACATCATTCTTCACCGCAGTGTTTATTTCCAGACTTGTGTTTGAAAGAATGCTTAAGAAAAAAGATATCAATCTTAAGTTTACAACCAAACTTACCGAACACCTGTTTGAGAATACCAATATTAAGTTTCTTGAAAAGCGTAAACTGTTCTTCACTATTTCGGGAGTGTTGTTGCTGATTGGTATTGGTTCTCTTGCAACTATGGGGCTGAAGCAGGGTATCGACTTTACCGGAGGCCGTTCGTTCGTGGTTCGTTTCGACAAACCTGTTTCATCTGTCGAGATACAAAAAGAGCTTAAGAAGGTGTTTGAGGGTGCAACCGTTGAGGTTAAGACTTTTGGCGAGTCAGATCAGGTTCGTATTACTACTAACTATAATATTGACAGTAATGACGAAAATGCTGATAATGAAGTTGAAGCTAAACTGTATGAAGGTTTAAAACCATTCCTGGGTGATAATGTTAGTAAGGAAGAATTTCTTTCAAGCTACAGGATGAGTTCACAGAAAGTAGGACCAACTATTGCAACAGATATCAAGACTAAAGCAAGTTATGCAATATTCTTCTCGCTGGTTGTTATATTCTTGTACATATTGCTGCGTTTCCGTAACTGGGAGTACGGACTTGGTGCTGTTGTGGCTCTTGTACACGACGTGTTGATGGTACTTGGAGTATTCTCGCTTACTTATCATATAATGCCTTTCTCACTCGAAATCGACCAGGCTTTTATTGCAGCCATACTTACCGTTATTGGTTATTCAATTAACGATACTGTGGTTGTGTTTGACCGTATACGTGAATACATAGGGCTTCATCCGAAGAAAGACAGGGTTGAGGTTATTGACTCCGCTCTTAACTCAACAATCAGTCGTACCGTGAATACATCACTTACCACTTTTGTGGTATTGCTTGTGATATTCCTGTTTGGTAGTGAGGTTATCCGCGGATTCGTATTTGCACTTATGATTGGTGTTGTTGTTGGTACATACTCATCACTGTTTGTTGCAACGCCTATTGCTTACTCTATAATTGACAGCAAGCATAAAAAAGAGCAAAAGAAAAAAGAGGCTTTGGCCAAGTCGAAAAGGAAATAATTAACTCGGAATAATATTGGTAAAAAACCCTTCTGCTTTTTGCAGGAGGGTTTTTTTATATGTATAGATGTACTGAAATTGTTATCTTTGGGTAAATTTTTCGCGTATGATTACTTTTTTGTTTATATCAGGTGGAGAGATAATAATTGTAGTGCTCGTAATTCTGCTTCTATTTGGTGCGGATAAGATTCCTGAATTTGCAAGAACGTTTGGGAAAGGGATGAGTGAGTTCCGTAAAGCTACTGAAGAGATAAAGCGTGAGTTGAATCAGACTAAAGAAACATTTACTGAGGAATTTGAAGATGTTAAAAATTCATTGAATGAACCGGTGGATGAAGTACACGATACTTTTAAAGAGGTGACACAGGAGGGATACGATCCTTACGGTATCGAAGATCAGCCTTATCCGTCTGAAGAAAATAATGATGAAGTTGTCGGTTCATATGATCCCGAAAAGGATGAAGTAAAAAAGGAACCGGTTGAGGATGTATTACCGGATAAAAAAACTGCTGATGAAACTGAAGCAGGTAAGGAGACAGTAACCACTAAAAGTAAAAAAGGAAGAAAATCAGTTGCCGGAACCAAAAGACCAGATAAAAAAGAATCCGGTAAAAAAATAACTGATGCCGGTAATGAAACAGATGAATAGTTTTTTCGTTTGACAGCTCGGCCTCAGGTTTTATTTATGTGACATTTTCAATAGGTTTTTCAATGGATAACTATCTTTTTCTTATACTAGGGTTTGTATTGTTGTTTGTGGGAGGGCATTTCCTTGTCGATTCGAGTGTTCGTATTGCACGTCGTTTCAATATAAGTCAGATGGTCATCGGAATTACTGTTGTAGCATTCGGAACCTCGGCTCCGGAGTTGTTTGTTAGTCTGAAGGCGGTAATGGCAGGCTCAGCCGATATTTCCATAAGTAATGTTATCGGTTCTAATATTGCAAATATTGCTCTTGTATTAGGGTTTGTATCGGTAATATATCCTCTTAATATTAATACATCGAAGGCATGGAGAGACTGGATGGTTATGATGCTTGTCTCTGTAATGTTGTATTTTTTCAGTTGGAATAATTATCATCTCGACAGATGGGAGGGAATAATCTTTCTTCTTATTCTTGCCGCATATTTATCCTGGATGGTTTATAGCGTCAAAAGCGAACCTTTGGCGGTAAAACAGCAACGTAAAAAGGAGAGTATGGAAGGAGCTCCCAAAGAATGGCCTTTTATTGTTACTGTTATTGTATTCGTATTTTCTGTGGCAGGTCTTTATTTTGGTTCAGGATTTCTTGTTGACAGTGCCAGAAATATTGCCCGGACTTTCGGTATCAGTGAGCGGGTTATCGGTATCTCTGTAGTCGCATTCGGTACAAGTGTTCCGGAGCTGGCCACTTCGCTTATAGCTGCCATAAAGAAGAGAACCGATATCTCGGTCGGGAATATTATAGGTTCCAATATTTTTAATATCTTAGGAATCCTGGGAGTTACGGCATCCGTAAAGACACTGACTGTTAATCCCGATTTTTTATCCAAAGATTATCTTTGGATGCTTGGAATAGCACTTCTTCTCATAATTCCTATAAAGAGGGGGAGAATGTCGGTTTTGTCGGGAGTAATAATGGTTCTTTTGTATGTGGTATATATGTATTCTTTATTTTAGGCAGTTATGGTAATGGTTAAAGGTACCGGTATAAGAAAATCTTTTGGCAATCTTGAAGTGCTGAAAGGAATTGATATTGAAATCAAGGAAGGTGAAGTTATATCTATTGTCGGCCCCAGCGGTGCCGGGAAAACCACATTGCTGCAGATACTGGGTTCTCTTGACAAACCAAATGCCGGAACTGTTGAAATAAACGGAGTTGTGATTAGCAAACTTGGAGAACAGCAACTGGCAAAATTCAGAAATGAGAATATCGGTTTTGTTTTTCAGTTTCATCAGCTTCTTCCCGAATTTACGGCTCTTGAGAATGTAATCATTCCTGCTTTGATAAAAGGTGATTCGAAAAATAAATCTGAAAAAAGAGCAAAAGAGCTGCTCGATTTTCTTAATCTTTCCGAAAGACTCGAACATAAACCGTCGCAGTTAAGCGGTGGTGAAAAACAACGTGTGGCAATTGCCCGTGCCCTGATGAATAAACCGTCTGTTGTGTTTGCTGATGAACCGTCCGGGAACCTCGATTCGAAAAGTCAGGAAGAGTTGCAGCAATTGTTCTTTTCGCTGAGAAATGAATTTAACCAGACTTTTGTTATCGTTACGCACGACCTGCATCTTGCCAGAATGTGCGATCGTATGGTTTCAATGAAGGACGGTGTGATTGTGGATCACGGTTTTGTTGTTGAAGCATAAATAAACGGTAATGAACAGGCTTGAAATAAAACAATTTCTTGACGAAAAGGCTGACCTGTATAACTGCCTGGGGTTTATTGATAACGACCCTGTTTCCATACCTCACCGATATACAAAAAAACAGGATATTGAAATTGCCGGTTTTCTTGCTTCAACCATTGCCTGGGGACGCCGTGACCTGATTCTGCAAAAGGCAAATCAACTTATGGAGCTTATGGATGATGCTCCTTATGATTTCCTGATTAATGCAACCGGTGATGACTGGAGCAGGTTCGGAACATTTTATTACCGAACGTTTCAGCCGGTGGATGCTTTGTATTTTCTTAAAGCATTGAGAAATATTTATGTCGAATATCCCGATATGGAGTCTGTGTTTGCCAAAGGTGTTAATGCCGGAGGAGTAAAGGCTGCAATAAATTATTTTCGTGAACTTTTTTTTTCCTGGTCACCTCCGGAACGTACAAAGAAACATTATGCCAATGTGATGAAAGGTTCGGCAGGAAAACGTGTGAATATGTTTTTGCGCTGGATGGTCAGAAATGACGGTAAGGGAGTTGATTTCGGAATATGGAAAAGTATATCTCCAAATGAACTTTATCTGCCGCTAGATGTGCACTCGGGGAACGTGGCACGCCGGCTGGGTATTCTTAACCGTAAACAGAGTGACTGGAAAGCTGTAGAAGAGGTTACCGCAGTTCTGAGAGAATTCGATCCTGATGACCCTGTGAAGTATGATTTTGCTCTGTTTGGACTTGGGGTAAACGAGAGGTTTTGAAGGGGGACAGTGCTAAATGGTTAGTGGTAAATTTTTAGTTCCAGGAGTTTCAGGTTGTTTTTGTTTCAGGGTTTGATGGCTCAAAGCCGGAAGCTGGAAGCTCGAAGACGTATGGGTAATCGGAGAGTAGTGATATTCGGTAAATACAAACCCCTGGAACCCCTAAAAAACAAGACAACCAAAAGTTTACCAACTGACTAATTAACCGGCAAGCCAAAATCCTTTCCCTTATCCCTTTCAGCTTTTCCCTTTTGTATATCTTTGTGAGTTCTGAAATATTTAATTTTTAACAAGAGTGTCAAACAGCTGGTTTCAGTTCAAACAATTCAGGATAGATCAGGATAAAACTGCAATGAAAGTAGGCACCGATGGTGTTCTGCTTGGTGCATCTGTTGATGTGAGTAACGCGGTGTCAGCGCTGGATATTGGTACGGGAACAGGCCTGGTGGCTTTAATGATGGTGCAGCGAAACAATAACCTGCATGCTGATGCTATTGATATTGATGCCAATGCATGTGAGCAGGCCCGTGGAAATTTTTCAGCTTCACCATGGCCCGGCAGACTGAAGGTTTTTCATTCGTCATTGCAGGAGTTCTTTTTACATGAAAAAACATATGATCTGATAGTATGTAATCCTCCGTTCTTTATTAACAGTAAGCGGCCGTCACATGCCGGAAGGCGGATTGCCAGACATTCGGATATGTTGCCTCTTTCCGATTTGTTCCAGTATTCATCCCGTATGCTTACACATAACGGAAAAATGACCGTTGTTTTCCCTTATTCGGATAAGAATATGCTGCTGACTGAAGCTGCAGGTTACGGACTTTATCCGTCACACATACTTTATGTGAGACATAACAGGGAAAGTGAATTTGTCAGGATTGTTGTTACTTTTGTTACCGAAGTGTCGGGAATTACAGAGCGGGAACTCGATATTGAAACCGGTAAAAGACACGAGTATACTGAAGAGTTTAAGAAGATGGTGAGAGATTTTTATTTATATGTGGATTGATGGTATTATGATTAAGATATTTTCCGGATACAAACAATATTATACAACAAATCTGAAACTTGCTATTCCTCTTATAATTTCACAGGCAGGTCAGGTTGTGGTTTCACTTGTTGATAACATTATGGTGGGAAGGGTTGGTACAGCAGCACTTGCAGCCTCTTCGTTTGCCAATAATATTTTTATTATAATATTGGTTTTTGGTATCGGTTTTTCCTTTGCGACTACGCCTGTGGTCGGAAAAGCGATGGGAAGCGGAGATGTGAGAAATGCAGTTATTTGGTTCCATCACGGGTTCAGGGTCAATATGTTTATGGGAGTATTGCTGGTACTGTTTGCTTTTGTCGTTTCATTGTTTATGCCGTATATGGGACAGCCCGAAGATGTGGTGGAGCTTGGCGTTCCGTATTTTCTCGTAATCTCGGTTTCAATAATACCGTTTCTTTACTTTGCAACTTTCAAGCAGTTTGCCGAGGGCCTTTCAAATACCCGTATTGCAATGGTGATTACGGTTGCCGGTAACCTGGTGAATATTGTTTTTAATTATCTTTTTATTTTCGGCAAGGCCGGTTTCCCGGAAATGGGTTTGCTGGGGGCCGGCATAGGCACATTGACAGCAAGGGTTTTTATGGCTGTGGCTTTTGCGGTTGCATACCGGAAGTTGGTTTTGTTTGAGAGGTTCAGGAAGATTCACAGTGATATAAAATTCTCATTAGGAAAAGCTGTTCAATTAATGCGTCTTGGGGCTCCTATCGGAATACAGTTTATTATCGAAGTATTTGCATTCAGTATGGGAGGAATAATGATGGGGTGGCTCGGGGAAAAAAGTCTGGCTGCACATCAGATAGTTCTTACTATGGCAAGTCTCACATATATGATGTCATCAGGACTGGCATCAGCAACCACAATAAGGGTTAGTACATTACGAGGCCAGGGCAGAATGGATGCTCTGAAATATTCGGCTTTTGCATCTATTCATATTGTAATACTTTTTATGTTGTTTACTGCATTGTTGTTTGTCGTGCTGCGTAATTACATTCCTTTGATTTTTATTTCCGATGCAGAAGTGATAAATATTGCAGCAGGGTTGTTTGTTATAGTTGCATTTTTTCAGGTATTCGACGGGCTTCAGGTTGTTGTGGTGGGTATATTGCGCGGGATGGAGGATGTTGTGTTTCCAATGGTTGTGATTGGCGTGGCGTATCTGTTAGTTGCAATACCTGCCGGATATATTATGAGCTTTGTTTATGAGCTGGGGCCTGCCGGTATCTGGTATGGTTATTTGTCCGGCCTTGCAATAGTTGGTCTGGTGCTGTTATTCAGGTTCCGAAAACTACATTTGCGATATGCCATGACACAAACATGATATTGAAGTATAAACCGTTTTAAATATTAATTTTATGGTATCCGTTGATGTGGCTTTTGCTGCCCGCTGTGTAAATGATAAAATTCAGAAAGGAACTGTAACTGTAGTGATAGATGTGCTGAGGGCTACCTCAGTTATGATTACGGCATTTGAATATGGAGCCAAAGAGATAATTCCTGTTCTGACTCCCGATGAAGCCTTCAACCTTAAAAAAGAAATAGGGGATGATGTTTTGCTGGGAGGTGAACGTAATGCTGAGAAAATACCCGGATTTGATTTTGACAACTCTCCTTTTTCATATATGAATGGCAGGATAATAGGTAAAACTATAATAATGACCACAACAAACGGTACAGAGGCAATCAGAGCTGCAGAGTATTCTGATGAAGTTATTATAGGTTCATTTCTGAATGCAAAAAAGGTGGTTTCCTGCCTTACAAGAAAAAACAGGATATTATTTCTGTGTGCCGGCACCGATGGTAACTATACAATTGAGGATGGTTTGTGTGCCGGATATATGATTGATCTTTTAAATAAAAGCAGCAATGTCGGACTTACTGATTCGGCAAGAATTGTACACTCTTTTTATGAGCGTAATAAAAACGATATAATTAAAGCGGCCGAATTATCCAGGCACTATTCTGTTCTTCGGCAAAAGGGGTTTTATAAAGATCTTGATTATTGCCTGCAAACAGATGTAAGTGATATCTTACCTGTATATTCGGATATGGCTATAAAAAAACAGGCAAAGTAAAAACTTTACCTGTAAGCCTTAAATGGTAAGGGATTTAAACTCAGGTAAAAATTCTGTTAAGAACAATGTATGTTACCAATCCTCCTAGTAGTAAAAGCATGGCAATAACCAGAGGAGTGTTAGTGGTAAGATGATATGTTCCGTAGTAACCTAAAATACCAACCCCTATCAAAATTAAAACAATACCAAAGTATTTTATAAATTCATTCATAACGTAAATTTTTTAGCACAGTAAAAGTACAAAACATTAAATTTAAAACAAAAACGAATTAATTGTTTTTTGAATCTGTTAGGATATTAATCTTTTTTAAACGCTTTTTTATTTGTCTATATTTGTGTTTCTTATTGAAAAAATAAAAAAAACAGAACCTTGGTAAAAGCAAAAAAAGGAAAAGCGGTTGAAACGCCATTAATGAAGCAGTATTACAGTATTAAGGAGAAGCATCCTGATGCAATATTGCTGTTCAGAGTAGGCGATTTTTATGAGACATTCTCTGACGATGCAGTCAAGACTTCGGAGATACTTGGTATAACTCTTACCAGAAGGGCTAACGGTGCAGCATCCTATGTTGAACTGGCAGGATTTCCACATCACGCACTTGATACATATCTTCCCAAACTTGTCAGGGCAGGGCAGAGGGTGGCAGTGTGCGATCAGCTTGAAGATCCCAAGCTTACAAAAAAAATAGTAAAAAGAGGTGTGACAGAGCTTGTTACGCCAGGTGTTGCTTTGAGCGATAACGTGCTTGAGCATAAAGAGAATAATTTTCTGGCAAGTGTTCATATTGATAAAAAGGCTGTCGGTGTTTCATTTCTTGATATATCAACAGGTGAGTTTCTGATGGCAGAAGGTGATGCAGCTTATGTAGACAAGTTATTAGCCGGTTTTAATCCCAAAGAGGTATTATACGAAAAAGGTAAAAGAAATATTTTCGAAGAGCTGTTCGGAAATAAATTCTATACGTATGCCGTCGATGACTGGGCTTTCTCCGAAGAGTCGGCTCACGACAGGTTGCTGAAACATTTCGAGACTGCTTCATTGAAAGGTTTCGGTGTGCATAACCTGACTTATGGAATTACAGCTGCCGGGGCTATACTCCATTATCTTGATCTTACCCAGCATAACAAAGTCAGCCATATTACGGGATTGTCAAGGATTGATGAAAGCAGGTTTGTCTGGCTCGATAAATTTACCGCACGTAACCTGGAATTGTTGTTTACATTGAGCGAGGGTGGCAAATCACTTGTTGATGTTCTGGATGATACTTTTACACCAATGGGAGCCCGTATGCTTAAACGGTGGATATCCCTTCCGCTTAAAAATGTGAAGGCAATAGAGGACAGACTGTCGGTTGTGGAATATTTTTTTAAAGAACCCGGTTTGGCAGAGCTGATATCGGAAGCAATTCAACCGATGGGAGATCTTGAGCGGCTCGTGTCAAAGGTGGCGGCGGGAAAGCTTAATCCCAGAGAGATGGTACAGCTTAAAAATGCATTGTATGCCATAGACCCGGTCAAAGAAGGATGTTTTGATTCCGATAATGAGGCACTGAAGCATATCGGCGATCAGCTTAACGGATGTAAAGAAATAAGAGAGCGCATTGCCGGTGAAATAGAACCGGATCCGCCGGCGGCATTGAATAAAGGAAGGGTGATACGTCCCGGAGTCTCTGCTGAACTTGACGAGCTGAGAGATATTGCATACTCGGGGAAAGATTACCTTCAAAATCTTCAGCAGCGTTTGAGTGAGGAGACAGGCATTCCGAGTATTAAAATAAGTTTTAACAATGTTTTCGGATATTATATAGAAGTTAGAAATACACATAAAGATAAAGTGCCTGAAACATGGATTCGTAAACAAACACTTGTGAATGCAGAACGCTACATTACCGAAGAGCTTAAAGAATATGAAGCAAAGATTCTTGGTGCGGAAGAGAAAATCCTTACTATTGAGGCTAACCTATACAATAACCTGATTACGGCATTACAGGACTATATACAGGCAATTCAGCTTAATGCCGGTCTGATTGCAAAGCTTGATGTGCTGCTTGCTTTTAACCGTATCGCTGTAAAATATAAGTATGTGCGGCCTGTGATAAATGATTCCCTTGTGATTGATATAAAACAGGGAAGACATCCGGTTATAGAACAACAACTTCAGGCAGGTGAAGAGTATGTGCCCAACGATTTGTATCTGGATAATGATTCCCAGCAGATTATTATTGTAACAGGCCCCAATATGGCAGGTAAGTCGGCACTGCTCAGGCAAACTGCTCTTATTGTACTTATGGCACAGATTGGGTGTTACGTACCTGCAGAATCAGCATCAATCGGTGTGGTTGATAAGATTTTTACCCGTGTGGGAGCCTCCGATAATATTTCGGGAGGAGAGTCTACTTTTATGGTGGAGATGAACGAAGCGGCAAGCATTCTTAATAATATCTCAAAACGCAGCCTTGTATTGTTTGATGAGCTTGGTAGAGGAACAAGTACATACGACGGAATCTCTATAGCATGGTCGATAGTGGAGTATATTCATGAGAATAAAAAGGCACAGGCGAAAACACTGTTTGCCACTCATTATCATGAACTGAACGAAATGGAGAAGACTTATGACCGATGTAAAAATTATAATGTCTCGGTGAAAGAAGTGGATAATAAGGTTATATTTTTGCGTAAGCTGAAACGGGGAGGCAGTGAGCACAGTTTCGGTATTCATGTGGCACGTATGGCCGGAATGCCTAAAAGTGTGGTGAGCAGGGCAGAGGAGATACTTGCCGAACTGGAGAAGACACACCGTAAAGGTGAACTTTCGAAACCAATGGAAGATATTGCAGGTAACCGTGAAGGTATGCAACTCAGTTTTTTTCAACTCGACGATCCGGTACTGAAACAAATCCGTGACGAAATAATTCATATAGATATTAATAACCTTACCCCTGTTGAAGCCCTTAATAAGCTGAATGAAATAAAAAAGCTTATTGGGGTTAAATAATTTTTACAGGTTGTAGGGTAAATAAAAAGTTAGTTACATTATGAGATGTAGAACTCTGATATTTGTTGTGTTTATTCTGATGTTATCGGTTTCCTGTTCTTTTGAATTGCAGGGACAGAATAAAATGGTTTTTTCGAAAAAAGCCGGGCAGGAAATATTGCTTGGAAAAGGAGATGTAAAGGGGCTGGAACAACAACCTTTTAAACAGTGGTTTCAGCAGGAATATAACTCATATGTGCCCGATAAGCATATAGTCAGAAAACTTAAAAGGAACATAACCGATGAACTTAAGGTACTGATTGTGATGGCCACCTGGTGTTCTGACAGCCGGCGGGAGGTGCCGCGTTTTTATAAAATTGCTGATGCTGCCGGAATCCCGGAGGATAATATTGAAATTATTTATGTAGACAGAGACAAGACTGCACCCGATGTGGATGTATCAAAATACGGAATAGAACGTGTACCCACTTTTATTTTTATTGTAAAAGGTCGGGAAGCAGGCAGAATAGTTGAAACACCCGAAAAAAGTCTGGAAAAGGATATGTTTTTAATTTTACGGGGTGTTGAAAAGAAAAAGTAAAATATTGAGGATGCCGGAATAGTTTGAGTGGGGTATTCTGTTAGTTAATTTCAAAGCTTCGAGTATTGTTATAGCGGGAACTTTTGCCTCTTTTGTTTTTGCGGAAAAGAAAAATAGGTATATATTTGCACCGCGCTTGAAAAAAGCATCGCAGTTGAACGTAACTGCACACAAATGCGAAAATAGCTCAGTTGGTAGAGCACGACCTTGCCAAGGTCGGGGTCGCGGGTTCGAGTCCCGTTTTTCGCTCGCAGTGAAAATGCAGGTTTCAAAGCCTGGCTTCGCTCAATCAGGCGCCCGAGTGGTGGAATTGGTAGACACGCAGGACTTAAAATCCTGTGGCCATTGTGGCCGTGCGGGTTCAAGTCCCGCCTCGGGTACGTAAAAGCCCCGTAAGTTTAAATGCTTGCGGGGCTTTTTATTTAAAATGTTTTTGGTGGAGGATGGATAACTATCAGTAGTCAATCCTTTTTTCCTTGTATCAATCTTGAATCGAATCTTAGAGGAGTTTTAGAGGTGACAGAAATTCTTTTAGTGTCAGGATGGTGGGGATTTATGAGGTAGTTGAATTCTTGCTGTACAATGCTGCTGGGAACTTTCAGTACAGCGGCATCACCTTCGGTTACAAAGTCATCTCCTATAAATTGTGTTTCTGACATTGGAGGTTTTGCGCCCCAGTTTTCAGGAAGGTCTTCACTCTGTAATTCGAGAATTGTAATATCATCCGGAATCTCGATCTCAACGTAATATCTGTCATTTGGCAGGTCTTCATTCAAATCCAGATGAACACATATCTCTAAAATTGCCAATGCTCTTGATTCAGCAGTGTAAACAAGATATGTGTTTTTGCTATTCCAGCGATATCCCTCTGTCAAGACGGCTCCAATACCTTTTAATGTAGTATTGAGATGTTTTTTACGTTCAATTCTGTAAACCTTCATTATGCCATGTTTCCATACTCTAATCTGGTTAGTGCATTTCTGACTTCCTGGATCCCTGTTATTGAATCAAACAGGCTTTCAGGAGCGACATTGCCCAATGATATGTTGGGTTTCTTTAACCAACGCTGAAATTTATCTTTTTCATTGTTGAATACCTCAAGACCATAATCAAGTACTTCGGATAAGACTAATAATAGTTCACTATCCCTTGCATTCATGTGATCCTGTTCTCTTTTTTTCTTGTTGTATGTTGTTTGAGGAATTCCCAGATATTGCAATATCTTTTTTGCAGGCAGATTTGCTTTTTGTCCAATGCTTTCAATCGATTCGTATGGTAATCGTTTGCGAATTGCGGATAATCTTTCACTTTTATTTCTCCATGTAATCTTGCCTTTTGATGTTTTTATTGTATAAACGGAGAGTTCTTCATTCAAAGTTTTGACACCGGTATCTCTCTTCTTTACATTATATGGCTTGATATTAGAAGCTCCTTTTTGTTCTTTTTTATCCATGGGTGCATATTTACTGTAAAGGTACAGTAATATTGCTTTATGTTCAAATTTTTTCAAAAGTGTTTTAAAATCAGAACCTAAATATCTTTTGTACTTTGCTTGGTCTTAAGTCAAATTTGATTATTTTTACAATTACCTAAATCTTGAAAAAATGACTTACACACCACAGCTTCTGATCATTACTTTTTCGGAAACAACCATTAATTACATTGCACTTGCGTGGCTGGCATTAGCCGTAATTATGTTCCCGAAATTACTTAAAACCAAATCTCCTTACGGCAGACATCTTGAGCCGTCAAAAGGATTAATGATAGATAACAAGCTGGGGTGGTTCCTGATGGAGCTTCCGGCTATTCTTATAATGTTATGGTTTTATCTTAACTCAACCAATAACGACAACAAACTTGTTGTTACGGCATTTGCATTGTGGATGCTACACTATGTGAACCGTACTTTCATTTTTCCGTTACGTATCCGCACAAAGTCGAAAAAGATGCCGGTGTCAGTATTGTTGTCGGGAGTATTTTTCAATCTGATGAACGGAGGCCTTAATGGTTATTGGCTGGCATATCTTGCTCCGGAACAAAGTCCGGATGTGATTAGATCGCCTCATTTTATTATAGGTGTAGCGATATTTATTACAGGTTTTTTTATCAATGTTTATCACGACTCAATACTTATTGGTTTAAGGCGTGATAATACCGGATACAAGATACCATATGGTGGACTGTTCAAATATGTTTCCGGTCCTAATTATCTAGGTGAGATAATGGAGTGGCTCGGTTTTGCTATCCTGTGCTGGAACCTGCCGGCATTGGCTTTGTTGATATGGACAGCAGCTAACCTCATTCCCCGTTCATTGAATAATCACGACTGGTATCACGAAAAGTTTGAAGATTACCCGAAAGAGAGAAAAGCTTTGATACCTTTTGTGTTGTAAAGCTGTCTTTTCAGCTATGTATAAAAGGGGCGTCGAAAAGAAGAATCTATGAGAACTCACGCAAAGGCGCTGAGATCGCAAGGTGATATGCAATGCTAATTTTTCTTTGTGTCTTTGCGCCTTTGCGTGAAAACTTACCTTTGTCTATTTATAGTCATCAAACAGTTTGCTGACTTTATCTTTGGTAGCATCATCAACATCTTTCAGGTGTTCCATTACCGACTTTTTCAGCTCCTCAACACCTTCTTTTAAATCTTTTGCCGCATCAAGTGTGCTTGATTTTATTTTTTTCAGTTTCAACGAAAACATGATATAGGCAATACCCGAAAATATCATTGAAAAGGCTGTAAGATATACCAGATATATTACACCTACTACGGGGTTCATTATTATGAAAAAAGAAAGAATTGTTGACAATATGCCAAATGTCAGTATCCAACCCCATCCTTTGACGGCTTTTTGTTTAAGATCAGTGGAACTGGCAATTACCGAAATTCCTCTGAACAGGAGCCAGAAGCCCACAACAAAAGGTAATACTGCCATTGATATTGCAGGATATGACCAAAGATAAATACCGATTAATGTTTCCAGTATACCACTGGTAAGGTACCAGCCCCAGCCAGGCATTACTTTGCGGTTGCTGACGGAAAAAACGATTTGGGATATTCCGTTTACCAGCAGCAGAACGATAAACAATATCGAAAGAGCCAGATAACTCTCTAATGGTGTTCTGGCTACCCAAATACCTCCTAGTACAAGGATTACACCAATGATAAGATACAACCACCAGTTTTTAATTGCTGAGATTGCTTCTGAAATTAAATTTTTCATGACCTTTTAATTTTTTAATTAACTACTATCGTAAAGATATAAAATATTAGCTTATGAATGATAATTTCATTCAGTTCTGTTTTTACATACGACTGACAATTATGGGAGGCTGGGCAGTAGCACAAAGTCCTGTTCTCGGCTCAACTATCACACTGGATTGCCTCTGAAAAAGAGGTTATGTTTCAATGCTTAGTTTGCATCAAAAGATTTAGATAGTCCACAATTCTAATTCGTTGTTTCCTTTGATTTAGAGAACCGCCGTATACGTGCCCGAGAATAAATATCCTGTGAATATTTTTACGA
>JAADEM010000022.1 GCA_013153405.1 Chlorobiota bacterium | reverse complement strand
CTTTAGAAGACAACAAAAAAGGAATAAACAACCACACTAAAAAAGTATAAGACAAAACATTCATCCAGGAATACATAGAAACACAAATCCCATAAATATATGCAGCACCGATCATTCCAATAAAATGTTCACTGCTGATATTAGAGGCAATGAAAGAAAAGCCTACCACGTACCATGGTAACTTCTTTCCTGCAAGAAAATACTCCTCTTTTGATGTTCTCTCTTTTCTTCCTGCCAGAAATCCAACAAGAGAAAGAACTACAAAAAAACCTATAAAAGCTATATAGTCCCAGATTCCAAATGTCAATATTTCATTCATAAGAAACTATATATTATATATTTCAGAAACAGTTTTTGTTGAATTTGATTTTAATGCAGCCGTGAATAACTCATGACTCATTGCTGTTTCTTCTAGTGTAACGCAACCGGCAAATGTAGATAATGGTTTTCCTTTTTGTATCTCAAACAGATATGCCGCCCACATTTGCAAAATAGAGTCCGTAAATCCGAATTCGAATATGCCTCCGGTTATAGAACTGAAGGCAGGTTCATATCCTACATCAACAATCATCCATTTCTGTTCACCTCCGGCATATACCATCTCTTCAAGTCTTTTTGGGTTTTTTGTTGAAAATCGTACAGATCGTTTTGTGCCTAATATCTCGATATACCAAGTGTTTTTTTGTCCCGGAGCAATTCTTTGAGTTTTCAGGGTCATAGGGAATGAACCATTCTTGTCCGATGCTTCACACATAAGTGTTGCATTATCCCATGTTTCACAGACTACAACATTTCCCTTATTATCAGGTCTTTCAGGAATCAGATTTGATAGAACTGCCCTTACATTATGTATTTTCCATCCGGCCTTAAAAGGCATATGACAAACATGCATACCCAAGTCGCCCATACAGCCATATTCACCATTAAATCGGACATCTCTTTTCCAGTTTATAGGTTTTTCAGGATTCATGTCACTTGAGTGCATAAATCCGGCATTCACTTCAATAATCTTTCCAAAATCATCTTTTTCTATAAGTTGACCTATTTTTTGTGCAGCAGGATAAAACGGGAACTCCGATGAACATCTTACTTTTACTTCAGGATGTTCGGATGCTACTTTTAAAATATTCTCATTGGCTTTTTTATCTATTCCGAAAGGTTTTTCTCCTAACAAATGCTTGCCTGCTCTTATAACTGCTGTGTATATCTCTTCATGCAAATGATGAGGAACAGCACAATATACTGCTTCAACATCCTTATTGGCCAGCATTTCCCGGTAATCGGTAACAACCTGTTTTATTGTAGGAATATTGTCAATATACCATGAGAATGCATCTTCTGACCGATCGCATATTGCAACAATCTCCGGGGCCATATCCATACTTGTCAGATGCATCCATCTTGCGGCTGCACTGGCAAACTCCCTGCCCATTAAACCAAGGCCAATAATTCCAAATTTTATTTTTCTCATTATCTATTCTGAATTATTTGTCTGAAATTTTAATCAAGGTTTTTCTCATGGCTTCAATAACAAAATCAACAATAAACTTTGTCGTAATCAAAGGAAGCTTTGTTAATGCAGCAGGAGGGCAATTGGCTTTATAGGTTTGAACACTGATATCTATACCTAAACTATTTAATTCTTTGGCAAAAGCTATCGCTTTTTCAGCTGATTTAAAGAATAAAGTAGACATATGTCTTGAACCTTCAATTTTGTCGATAATATTTCTGAAATCACTATTTATTTTTTTCAATTCATTTTCATAATAATTTCCTATCTCCAGGGTATATTCCTTATTCGTTTCTGCATATTTCATGGTAACCAGATAGGATAACGATGCAAGTTCCTCCTGTCCGTTTGTAACAAGGGCACCAAACAAATTAAGTTTATCCATTTCATAAGTTGTTATCAGTTTTGAAGCAGGATATTGCCCTCCAGGAAAACCTTTACCCACTGAAACAAAATCAGGTTTTAATCCGTATTCTTTAAACATGAAAAATTCAGGTGACCATAAGCATGATTGAATTTCATCTACCAAAACCGGAATATCTTTATTATGACAAATCTCATAAACATTACTTAAATAGTCTTTTGTTAGCTTAACACCTCCATAATTCATAAGAATAATCTCATGAAAAAATCCGGCAACTTTAAATTTGCCACTATCATACTTTTCAACTTTTGCTTTAAAATCATCCAGATCATTAATTCCAACAGATACTATCCGGTAAAGATCACAACTTTCGGCTTTTTCATAAAAGTCTGGCCATAAACCGCGCATTGTTTGTGTCAAAACTGTTGTTCCATGATAATTAGCTTCCTTTCCTCTGTCATTATCTGCCATAACAAAGAAAACCGGGACCCTATCCTCATACCGCCCCCGTTCATGTGTTTTCTCAAGGCGGAAGAATCTTATAAGCATCATCTTTAAGGCTGCTTCAACAGCAAGACTTCCGGTTTCAAGATTAATAACGCGATTTAACACATGAGGTTCCTTTGAGGATAAAACTTTCTCAAGACTTTTATCATCTTTGTTATCAATATTATTAACAATTCTTACTAGTTCACTTTCAAGCAAACGGGTAATGTAACCCCTGGTATTATTATGTGTAGCATTAGGAATTCCCAATTTACTTGCATTATCCACCAATTTATACCCCGGAAAACTATGTCCCAGCGGAGTATGATAATGCTCACTTTTGGCAATTAAATACGCTCTTCCGTCTTCGCCTATCCTTGTTGCTCCAAAAGCTGACAATGGTGCTCTTGCAAGACTTGTAGCATTCTTAAATGCTGTTGTCGGGGCTCCAGCCAGTGATTCACTTAAACCTTTTACAACATCCTCTCCTGTGTGTTTCGCTAATTCATCTACTCGTTTTATATATGATACCGGAACAAATTCAACTTTTTCATTTGCTATTTCCAAAAAAGTCGACACCGGTTTTTGTTCAATAAAAGCTTTTGCTTTACAAACAATATTGATATATTCGTTGCCTAATAGTTCGGATAATGAAATTTTAATATTATTCATATAAATTCGATATTTAATTTTGGAATTTTACACTATTATTAAGTTGGTTTTTTTACTGAAATATTGCAACTGCTGTTTGTCTGCAATAGGAGTTGTTATCCATTTATCAAAATCATCTAATGTTGCGTAGGAATAATATGCTTCCTTGCTAATTTTGGTATGGTCGCATAGTAATATTCTCTCTTTGCCTTGACGTAACATAATTTGTGTTAGACGTGCTGATGATTCCTTATTAACAAAACAGGTGCCTGAATAATCAATAGCATCAACTCCTAAAAATATTTTGTCAAAACGGGTATGCTCTATGGTATCCTCTGTCAAGTATCCTTCAACAGAATATAGCTGATCATTCACAACTCCTCCGAAAAGATAAAGTTTAATATTCGGGAATCTACTTAATTCCGATATCATTGCAAGTGAGTTAGTATAGACTGAAAGTGATTTAAAATGTCCAAGATTAGCAGATATATGGAAAGTTGTGGAACCGTCATCTATCAAAATCCGGTCTCCATCATTTATCTCTTTTGCTGCTCTTTGTCCAATAGGTTGCTTAAGATCGAAATTTGTTGCTACTCTTTTGTGATATTGCGTTTCCATCATAAAGCGACCTGCAAGCATACATCCACCATGCGTCCTGATGATTGCCTTTTTTTCTTCCAGATCCTGTAAATCACGTCTGATAGTTATGTTTGACACATTTATAATCTCAGATAACTCATCTATCGAAACAATCCTTTGCATCATCCTGAGGATATCAAGAATCTTTGTCTGTCTTTCCTTTATCTTCACTCTTGATTATTTATTTCTTTTTTTATGATTATTTTGTTCAAAAATAGTTATTTTTGTAGAAATAGAAAATTATTTATGTAAAATATTTAAATGAAAACAAAAAGCACAACCAAAAAGAAAATGGTTATGATAGGTGCAGGAAAGATAGGACGTTCCTTTATTGGCCAGTTATTTTCACTTTCCGGATATGAAGTAGTCTTTATTGACATAAGCAAGGAAATAATAAATGAACTAAATAATCAAAAAAAATATTCTGTAATTATAAAGGGGGCAAAAGAAGATAAAATTATTATTGTTAAAAATGTAAGGGGAATTCATCTTTTTGATGAGGAAAAGATAAAAAATGAGATAGTTTCTACAGATATAATATCGATATCTACAGGAGTACAAAACTGGTCATCAGCAATTCCGGCATTAGCTAGAGGGATAGAAAAAAGACATAAATTATATCCCGATAAACCCATAGATATAATAATTGCTGAAAATGTCAGAGATGGAGCAAGCTTACTGCACAAGTTAATGTATAAATATGTGAAAAATAAAAGCATACTGAATGAATATATCGGGTTTGTTGAAACAAGCATAGGAAAAATGGTACCCATCATGACAAAAGATGAGGAGAATAATGATGTACTACGGGTTTTCGCAGAACCGTACAATAATTTAATAGTAGATAGAAAAGGATTTAAAAATAAAATTCCCGATATTAAAGAATTATCACCAAAAGAAAATATCAAAGCCTGGGTAGACCGAAAACTATTCATTCATAATCTGGGACATGCTGTTGCAGCATACACAGGATATTTGCTACACCCGGAACATACATACATTTATGAAGTACTTAAGTACCCGGATATTAAAACGTTTGTATCTGACACAATGCATGAATCAGCAGCAATATTAAAAAAAATGTATCCTAATGAATTTAATGATAAAAATCTGAGTGATCACATTAATGATCTGATATCTAGATTCGAAAATAAGAATCTGAAAGATACTGTTTACAGGGTAGGCAGAGACCTTTTCCGTAAACTTGGTAGTGAAGACAGACTAGTAGCTGTTATTATGGCAGGTTCCGAACTTAACATGCCCTTTGACAGAATTTTGTTAACCCTGATAGCTGCCACATTCTTTCGTGCTAAAGATGAAAATGCAAATATGTATGAAAAA
>JAADEM010000152.1 GCA_013153405.1 Chlorobiota bacterium | reverse complement strand
ATTAGACGGCCAGGAACATCCTGGGTTAAAAGTTAAAAAAGGATATTTAGGATTTCTGGGCCATTCAACAGTTGTATATTTTAGGAATATACGTATCAAAGAATTATAAACAGTAAGAATTAAGTTTTTGAACAAAATGAAAAGTAAATTATCATCAGGAAAAAATATGATTAAGAACATGACAATTGGAACGTTTACGACTACTTTCTTTTTGTTAGTATTCTCTTTTACTGATATACAGAATATGTATGCAGGATTTTCAAATGTTTATTCTTGTGATTCTGTCAAAACAAAGCTTGTTAATGGAAATGTTATTGATGGTTTCGGTTATGCTGTGATAGGTGCAAAAGTGAAAATAAAAGGGAAAAAAGAAAAAGAAACCTTAACAGACAGTGATGGAAACTATACTATAAAGGTAAATAGCGAGAATGATATTTTAATTTTTTCATATCCAGGATGTATAACTAAAGAGATAAAAGTAGGGAAAAAAGAAGAAATAAATGTAGAGTTGAAGATCGACAGAGGAAAATAAGAAAAAAACGACTGAAAAGGATATAACAAAAAAGTAAAAAGGAATAAACTAAATAATATCAAGTTATGAAAAATAGATCATCACGAAGAGATTTTCTTGGAAAAATGGGTTTAGGAACAGTAGCTTTGGGGATGGGATTACCTGCTTTCCCCGCTGAAAAGAATATTAATATAGCCAAAAGACGTGTTGGAAAATCTGTAATGCAAAACAGTCTCTGGAACTTGGATATTTATCCTGATAATCCTAGGCTTGCACCATACGGTTCTATTGAAATGGCAAATTTCAAAGGTCCTGGTATTGTGAAAACAATGCATGTAACTGTTAACAGACCAGGTAAAGATGTTTTGGATAAGGTTTTTATTGAAATAACTTATGATGGGAATAAATACCCGTCTGTTTACGCACCTCTTGGTAACTTTTTTGGATCTTCGTTTAAAGGAAAGTCAAGTGATTTTGCCAGTGCATTTCTGGCTAAGCGTCCTAAAAGATCTCTATATAGTTATTTCCCCATGCCGTTTAAAAAAGAAGTTAAAATCAGATTGATTAATAAAACAGACAGAGAGATCGGAGGATTAGCTTATGTAACAGCTGAATTAATTCCTGAATGGGATGATGAATTGTTGTATTTCCATGCTAACTGGCATGATAATAATGTAAAATTACCAGAAGATGTTGTGCCAATAATTAATACAAAAGGGAAAGGGCATTATTTAGGTACACATATGACAATGGAAACTGATTATCCTGAATTTAAAGGTAATATGGGAATATGTGAAGGGAATGATGAGTTTTATATTGATGGGGAGAATAAACCGTCGTGGATACAACTAGGCAGTGAAGATTATTTTGGATTCAGTTGGAACTGGAAAAAATTATGGCATGATGATTATTCAGGAATTACTTATGTAGGAGATGAAAATGGTGTTTCAAAGCTAGCAACATATCGTTTCCTGCTTAATGATCCGATTCTGTTTTCAAGATCACTTAAAGCTCAAATAAATTATCATAATGAGCCTTACAATGTTCAACTTAAAAAAGCAAAAGAAGAAGGTAAAGGAGAAGTCAGATTTGGTATTGTTTCATACTGGTATCAGGATAAACCTGTTGATGCAACAAAATCATAATAATTATTATATGAGCCAAAAGTCCTTAAAATATCTTTCTCTTGGTGCGTTGATATTGTTTGTGATTTTGCAATCATGTAAAATAAGTCAATCATCAGATAGCAACAATGATATTGTCATCGAGAACAGTGAATTTCGGTTTGTCATTGATACAGACGGAACAGCTAAAAGTCTTATTCATAAGGCAACCGGTAAGGAGTGCCTTATGCAAGGTGTGAAATTGCCACTGTTCGGGATTAAACAGGATTATCCGTATGACAATGAGAATAAACTGGCTTTTCCGGCAAAACAGAGAACTTTTGGTTCAAATAAGGTAATCAGAAATGATGATAAACTGATAGTAAACTTTGAACGCACTGATTATGAGGCTACGGTTGGTGTTGAAATAACAGATTCTTACATTGTCTTTACTCTCGATAAGCTTAGTTATAAGATGTCGAATGTAGGAGATAAAAGAAAGACCCGTATAGATGAATTTATTCTCCTGCAGATACCAGTAAAGGATCGGACACATTTTGGTGAATGGCTTAATGTTATGTGGGATAAGAATACCGCAGTAAATCTCCTCGCTGTTGAGCCTGCCTGTATGATAGATGCTTTTGACAGACCTGGGTATAAAGTTTTTCAGGCTGCTGGATTTAATGATGTTAAATTAATTGGTATTAGTGCTGGATTGATAACAACCACGGGTGATAGATTACTTGATGTAATTAATACTATTGAACATGATTATGGCCTGCCTTTGGGTGTAGAGAGCCGGCGTAGGAAAGAGTATAAGAATTCATATTATGAAATTTCAGGTGCCACTCCCGAAAATATTGACGAACATATAGCTTATGCAAAAAAAGCAGGTTTTAAACAGATGGTCATCTATTATATGGATTTTGCGAAATCGATGGGACATTTTGGGTGGAAGCCGGATTATCCCAACGGAATAAATGATCTGGAACGGATGGTGAAGAAAATAAAAGATGCGGGGATGATACCTGGTTTTCATATTCATTACAATAAAGCACAAATAAATGACCCGTATGTAACACCTGTACCAGATCCTCGTTTGAATATCAGGCGATATTTTACATTACGCCAGGATATAGACAAAAACAGTACTACAGTTGTGGTAGAGGAAAATCCGACAGGCTGTACTCTTGACGATGACAGGAGAATACTGAAGATAGGAAATGAGTTGATATCGTACGAAAATTATACCACGACAGTACCATATAAATTCACAAATTGTAAAAGAGGATATTTTAATACAAAACCTGAACAAAGGAAAAAAGGTGATGTACTTGGATTGCTTGATATTGACACCTGGCCTGAATTTGTGAGATTTAACCAAAGAACAGATATTCAGAATGAGGTAGCAGAAAGGTTAGAGCAAATAATTGATAATGTTGGATTCCAATTTTTATATTATGATGGTGCTGAAGATGTACCTCCACCATACTGGTACAATGTCTCTAAAGCTCAGCTTGACGTTTATAACAAATTAAAGACAAAGCAGCTTTTCGCAGAGGGTGCACAGAAATCTCATTTCAGCTGGCATATTCTTACTCGTGGTAATGCTTTTGATGATTTCCCTCCTGAGGTGTTTAAAGAAGGCATTAAAAGATACCCGTTGGCTGAAGCAAAATTAATATCAAATGACTTCAGTAGCATTGATTTCGGATGGATACATCCTGTTGCTCCTGATTCTCAAACCATAGGATTGCAGCCCGATATGCTCGAGTATGCAGAAAGCAGATCTGCAGGTTGGAATTCTATAATTTCATTAGTTGGAAACCTGGAAGAATTTAAAAACAGCCCCAGGACCGATGACAATCTTGAAGTAATCAGGAGATGGGAAGAGGTTAGAGAAAATGGATTCCTTACTGACGACATAAAAAAAGAATTAAGGGAATCCGATATAGAACATATATTATTGATTAATGAACAAGGTAATTATGAACTGGTTCATTATGAGCAGATCGTTATTCCGGAGTCAAAAAAAAATATTCGTGCTTTTGTATTCACACGGCATAAAAAAGTATGGGTTGTGTATTGGCATACGTCAGGCAGTGGTATCCTGAAACTTAACACCAGAACATCTAATATACATCTTTATGAGGATTTAGGAACAGAGATTACACCGGTGGATGTGGGGAATGAGTATGTTGAAATACCTCTTGATAGAAGAAGATATATACAATTTGATCTTACAAGAAAAGAAGTAATAGACTTGTTTGAGAATTCAGTACTGAAAAAGAAAAATTAAAATATTAATAACTAAAATTTTACAAAAATGAAAGTAACTTGTGGATTTACTATTCCAATTACGCTCTATGGATTACCTCCTCGTATTGACGATGTAATGAAAGCAATGAGGCAAATCAAGGATGCTGGTTTTGATACTATGGAAATGGAAATAGATGCTGGTGATTATGAAGATTATAAAGAAAAATGGCCAGAAGTAATTGCTCTGTCAAAAGAGTTGGATCTTAAAGTTGTAAGTATTATGGCCGTAACCTATGATATTTTTTCTTTGAACGAGGAGAAACGAAGGAAGACCATAGAGCATTATGAAACTATATGTAAAATGACAAAAGACATAGGTGCGGAGCTGTCAACTAACTGCCTGTACTTGCCTAATGAAATGGTTCCCGATAACCGTGAATCGTATTATGTGGGGGGACCTACTAAATCTGTCAATGTGCCTGAAGGATTCAAGTGGGAGGATCTGAGAAATATTGTCATTTCACAGCTACAGAAATCATCTGATATTGCATCAAAATACGGGCTTCAGTTTGCAATAGAGATGCGCGCAGGTGATTTCATATCTTCTATTGACGGAACTATTGCACTTTTCAAAGATACCCAAAGGGAAAATATAGGTTTGGTTTATGATGTGGCACATGCACATGCCATAAGTGAATATCTTGATTTGGGGATTTATAAACTTGGTAAATATTTAAAACTTGTTCACCTTTCCGATAACGATGGAACACGTCCATATCATTATCAGCCGGGAATAGGTGATATAGACTTCAAAAATATTATCGACACTCTTAAAAAGATTGGTTATGACGGATATCTCGTAGTTGACATCAGCGGTATCGATAATATTATTGAAGAAGCAAAGAAAATGAAAGTAATGCTGGAAGAAATGGTTGGGGTTATGGTTTGACCAAAACTATAAGTGCTTTGCTTATTAATTATAAGTGAAGCACTTTTTTAGCACTTTCTTTTATTTGAATTTTAAACTGCTGGAAAATAAATATATATTTATGAAATTAAGTTATTCAACAAAGCAATATTTCAATTACAGTCTGGACGAAACGATACGTAGAGGAGCAAAGATAGGATATCCCGGAGTGGAAATATGGGGAGGAAGA
>JAADEM010000096.1 GCA_013153405.1 Chlorobiota bacterium | reverse complement strand
TTTTAATCGTTTATGAATTTCAATTCCAGTATGGTGCGATTAAGAGACGTTGCTTCGAACATCAAAAATACCCGTTTTATGCGGGTTTCCAAAGTGTTATTATTGTATTTATTGTTTAAAAAGTTGTCGATGTCGAGTTATACAAAAATGCCCGTTGTTCGACAATGTTCTGTATCCGGTTAAGTTTCAATATGTCAAAGAACGTATAGGGGAAATTAGACCTGGTATTTAAAAATTATCTAATACTTAAAACTATGGTTCGACAACTGAATCTTACAGAAAGTTATCTGTTTCACCACGTTCCTTTCCCATAATGTCTTTTTCAAGCCACTTTACTTGTCGTGACTTAAAGATAATAAAACTATCATCATCTTTCATTATTTTATCAGCTTCCGATTTTAAAGCCAATAACCTTGCTTCCGTAATCTCACCTTCGAATACGGAATTTTGTATCCATGTCAGGTATTTACGGCATAATTTCAGCATTTTACCTACCCTTTTTTCTCCAATGTCATAAACAGCAATTACATACATTTCAAACCTTTTTTAGTCAATCTTTAGTCAATCTTATTAATCCTCCCAAACCTTCAATTCTATCAATCTTCCCAACCCTTCAATCTTATCAATCCCCATCACCACCAAATCTTCAACGGCTTATACTCTTCAATATTTAAAAGATGTTTTTGCAGCTTATAACACTCAAGTTTTATCAGGTGTTTATAGCTCACACTCTTTTTCAATGTCCGGTGTTTTATGGTTTCATTTAACCTGTCTTCAAAAGCTTTTATGAATATTTTCTTACCATTGTCGTTTAAAACCACTTTGTTTAATTTTTTGTCAAAATGTTTGGTCTGTAACATCTTTTTGTTTAAGACTTTAAATACAACTCTGTCAACAAGAATCGGCTTAAATATCTCTGCCATATCAAGGGCCAGTGAATACCGTCTTTCGCCTGGTTGGTGCAGATAACTGATGGTAGGATTGAGTTGTGTTTGATTTATCGACCGCAAACATTCGGAGTAACACATCATATTGCCGAAAGAGATAAGTGCATTTACTTCGTTTTGCGGCGGCCGATAGCTTCTGCCTTCCATGCTGAAATCGTTAAGAATAAGTTCAAACGCTTCATAATAGTTTTTACGGATATTGCCTTCGAGTCCCATCAACTGGTCAATTGCTGAAGTGTTTTTAAGTTGCTCAGAAAAACCGGTTATAATATCAATAATAGGAGAGAGGTCTTTCCCCCGTTTATCGTAATATTTCAGGTTTTTTATCATGTTAAAAGATGCGCCTTCCAAAATCCTGTGAGCAATCTCAAGTCTTTGTTTGTTACTGTTGTAAGCCGTAACCTGCCTGACAAGCATTTTCCCTGACAGCAGATAATCTTTTGGCATAAATGAGCCGGTGTAGTTCTCGTAATAATCGAAAAAATGAACTGCAATATCATTTTTCCCAAGAAAATTGTACAACGCCGAATTGGCATCAAGCGAACCGAAGACATAAAGAGAGTCAATGTTTTCAACAGGCAGATAACGCGGCTTCTGTAATGTGCCCGTGTCACTGTATGCTGTAAATTTCAATGTATTGTCTTTTCTTTCCAGACGTCCGGGGTTGAACAGGTAATATGTCTTTTTCACTTTTTTAAGATTGATAGGATTGAATTGAGATTGATAAGATTGATAGGAGATTAGGATATGTTTTTTCTCATGTTGGAAAGTATTTTGACCAATTCGAGGCTTTCCTCGTGCAGATCTTTAACAAATTTATTTGTAAGTATTTTACCTGAAATAATAAGATCAAGCCACATTTCTGTTTCATCTGCTTCTTCAACGGTGATTGACAGTTTGCTGAAAAACTCGTTTTTTGACCTTCCTCGTAAGGCTGCCCTGTAGTTGGCATATTCAGACGTGCCGGATTTTGTTATCTGGTAATTAATGACATTGCCTTTTGTCGTTTTTGGCAGCATATCCGATAATTCAAGAATCTTTAAAGCAAATACCCTTAACCTCTCCCTAACCTCAATTTTATAATTTATCCACTCTTCTTTTGACATGATATTATGTTTTAAAAGTTACAAAATCAACCCTTCAATCAATCCTATCAATCTTCCTAATCCCTTCAATCTCCTCAACCCCCTCAATCTTATCAATCTTCAAAATCCTTTCAATCTTCCTTCACTTCATCAACAAAGCAAAAATCATAATAACTGCAATTCTTACAAGGTGCTTTGCCTGGTATTGCCGGACATTTATCACTTTCAATTATTTGCTTGATCTCTTTCAGCATTTGTTTTATCTCTTTTCTGTCGGCATCACTTAAAACTATTTCATTGGTTTTCCTAAGTTTTGGATATTCAAGAATACCGTGAGAAACTTCAATGTTATGTTCTTCGAAAATATGCATGTAATATTTAAGCTGCCAAACATGGGCATTTTCGATCTTATCCGATTTCTTTATTTCATGAATTACCTTTTGCCGGGTATCGAAGTAATCAACTTTAATGCCTGCAATCTGTACTTCCTGATACTTGTCGGAACGCTGCGGATATGAGTCTTCGTGAATAAGGTTCCCCTCATACACAAGATCACTGGTATGCTCCATCTGAACATTGTTTGCAAAAAGCCATAGCTTCCGCTTACAAACAAGATAATAGTTGAAATGAGTTCCGGTTATTTGCATGATAAATCTGTATTCTATATGTTCATTAAAAGCAGATACGCGAGATCAAATACCTGCATGCTTTCTGATTGATTGTAAACCCTGTAAATTTTGGGGTGACATAGATTGTTTTTTTCAATCATATGAATTCATAAGCTTCTGTACTTTCTTTTTTTAATTGCAAATCATTAATACCACTTTCAATGCCATAGACTCTATTTTCTCCTATTTCATCAGAACGAATTTTATAAATACTGTTGAAAGCATAGTCGTCAAATTCATCGCTATTATCAAGGTAGGGTTTTAATTTTTTAATACCGGGTGAGAATATTGAAAATATGAATTTAGACATTATCCCATTTAATATTTTAAGGCTTCTTTTCTTTTCAGAAAAACCTGTTTGTTTATTAAGGATTGTAGAAACATATAGGTTCCATATTTTCTCACCGGATACCAATTCTGAAGAATTATCAACAAAACAACTGTTGTTTGATATAAAAGTAATTTCGGAATTGGAAAAATTGTTTTCTGTTCCGTAACAATGAACATTAATTTCAGCAGGAACAAAAATTGAGGACGTTTGGCTATCTATAAGTCTGAAGTTATCGTTAATTGCTCTGAAATCTAAATGATTAAAATATGTCAGATAATCATTTAAATTGGTTCTAAATGCCGAACTGTTTGTTTGTTCTATTCTCTCAAAAACTTTATTGTAGAGTTCTCCGAAATCTTTTGTTGACAATATTTTAGCTACAAAATCTTTCGTAAAGTTTTGTGAAACTTTATACCTTGGGTCTTTTCCGTAAATTATTGTGCTGTCATCGTGATTAAACAAGTATAATTCGCAGTCTTGTTTTTTTACGTTTCTGTTAATACGTCCGGCAAGCTGTTCGTCACTGTCGATAAGTGAACGGTTTTTAAATCCAAGGTCCATATCTATATCCACTCCGGCTTCAACAACCTGTGTGGTGATCAGCAGTATCTTCTTTTTACGGTTATTGTCATCCTTTAAATAGTTAATGATGTATTTTCTACGTGGTTCTATGATTGTACCTGATAAAACAAATATCTCATCAAAGAAATCATTTTGTTCTGAAATGGTTTGATAGAACTCACTTGCTGATTTTTTAAAAATAAATTCAATAATGGTATAGACGCTTCCGTTATAGCCATCGATTCTATCTTTGGCATATTCTTTCGATTTTTTCAGAACAAGTTCTGACAATTCATCAATCTCAATCTTTTTGTCCAGCAGGTTGGTTTGTATAAATACTCTTTTCGAGAAGTTCGGGTTTTGCAGGTATTTTTCCGGTTTATCAATAAGTTGAACAAAATTTTTATTTCCCTTCTTATTTTCTTCGTTAGGTAATTTTATTTCATCTATTTTCGGCAGTGTTGCCGACATCAGTATAAAGCGGATGTTAAAAAGTTTTGCATATTTCGTAATGAAATATTTTATCTTATCCCATTCTTTCGGGTTATAGGATTGCAGCTCGTCAATTATAACAATTGAATTTGCCAGACGGTGCAAAATATAGTTGGTGCCTTTATCGTTTGATTTCAGTATATCGAAGAACCTGATGTGTGTAAGTAAAACAAAAGGATAATTAACAAAAAGGTTATCAATGTCATTACGTTTTCCTTTTCCGTAAAATGCATCAACTTCGTTGTCGGAGTATTCTCTTTCCTGATAACCAGCTTTAGAGTGCAATAGTGCAATGTCATTGTCTGACAGGCCAAGTGTTTCTTTTATTGCATTTGCCGTTTGAGTTATGAGTGTTGTAAAAGGAAAAACATAGAACACTTTATTTATTTCAGGGTGCAATTGCAACAATTTGAAAATTGCTACCATTGACATATTTGTTTTGCCTCCTCCGGTGGGGGCTTCGATATAAAATATATTTTCATTCTTGTTTTTTTCAATGTTTGTCAAAACTTCAGCTCCAAGCTTTTGTCGTAAAATATTAAGGTTATCTTCATTAGGTATTTGAAGTTTCTCAAACGGATAATCAATAAAGAATTCAGTATTGTCAATTAAATTCTTATTGTAATCTTTTTTTGCTTTAAAATTTGTATAAATATTTTGTTTCAAATTATCTGTTAATAATCCAAAGTCTTGTTCCGTATTAAACATCAAATCATTCATGTATTCGGAAGTTGCGTAATAATCTGCAGCAGTGAGCAGGGAGTAGTTTAATTTTAATAAAGAATAAATAGGGAATAAATCAGTTATGTTAAATTGTTCCCAGATTCTATCTTGATTATTGATTAAATTTGAAATAGCTTGAAATGGAACTTTGATGTCAAAAATGGAGATTAAATGGTGTATTGAATTTACTTTTTCAATTTCAAAATCATAATCTTTTTCAATAAATGCAGAATGATGTTTAATGATAGGAATGATAAACAATAATACAAAAGCATATGCATTATAAGTGTCTTTAATTTTTAAGCTCTTATCTTGATTTATCTTTCCGGAAAACAGTGTCAGAAAA
>JAADEM010000186.1 GCA_013153405.1 Chlorobiota bacterium | reverse complement strand
CTTATAGTATTAAGTGCAATTGCACTATATATTAATGTAGGTTCATACGGGGTAGTTGAAAGCAGTGATGCCAGATATGCCGAAATTGCACGTGAAATGGTTGTTACAGGTGATTACCTTCACCCAAACCTCCTGAATGTCCATCATTACCATAAGCCTCCGTTCACATATTACGTTACTGCATTAGGATATAAAATATTCGGCATAAATTCATTCGGAGCCAGATTCTTTCTTCAACTAGCAGTACTTATCCAGATAATTCTTGTTTATCTTTTGTCGCTTGCAATTTTCAACAATCGCAAAACTGCGTTATGGTCTGCCGTCATATATATCAGCTTCCCGATAGTTCTCATATCATCACGAAACCTGACGACCGATGCCTTTCTTGCCACTTTTGCTCTATTGAGTATGTTAAGCTGGGTCAAGTACCGCAAAACAGGAGAGTGGAAATATTTATACCTGTTCACCACAAGTTTTGCACTGGGATTCCTCACAAAAGGTCCCGTAATATTCATTGTTCCTGTTCCTTTTATCATTGCATACAATCGAACCGAAAATGCAAAAAACGGCTTCAGTTTTCATCATATTATTGCCTGGCTGCTTTTTATTGTTCTGGCATCCTCCTGGTATCTTCTTCTGGTAAATGAAAATCCTGACTTCTTAGGATACTTTCTGGGGCATCAAACCGTTGACCGTTTTGCAAAAAATGCCTTTGACCGTTCAGAACCGTTTTGGTATTTTATTGTACTGGCACCTGCCGTTGGTATTCCCTGGCTGTTTTTGCTTCCGTTCCTTGCTAAAGTAAATAAGAAACTGTTTACAAACCGTTCTGTTTACACTGCACTTCTACTTGGAATATTAACACCTCTTGTCTTTTTTTCCATTTCATCATCAAAAAGAATTCTTTACATACTGCCTTTTTATTCTTTGATAGCGGTGCTTACGGCTCAGCTTATTTCTTTTGTAAACATCAGCATTTCAAAAAAAATCACAAAAATCATCTTTATTTATTCAATAGTTATATTCTCAGCATTTGCAGCAACCCAACTTTTTGATCTCGATATCAACATTCCCTCACTTACTGTGGTTGGTGCTGTTTTTATGATATTGATCACGGTAATCATATACAACTCCAGAGAGCTTGATATGCAATCGAAAACGGTATTCAGCACTTTTGTTGTTTCAGCATTTCTTGTAATTGCAGCAAGTCATATTATGAGTGCCAATGAACTTAAAATAAACAGTCCGAAACCCGTTACCGATTTTATCATAAAACAAGGGTTAAACAACAGGAATATAATCATCTACAATACCCGCAAACCATCAATTGCTTTTGGCTTGAACAAACCCGTCATATCCCTTTACGACGGTTCAAAAGACCTTGACCGTGAAACACAATTTGAGCAGGACACACAGTGGAAACAGTATCTTATTGATATGAGTAAAGACAATGAAGTTTTGAAATTAAAATCGCTACTGGATGAACCAACTGTTCTTATTGTATACAAACATCCGTTGCCGGAAAACCGCCTGTGGTTAACCGACGGTTACGAGAATGTAAAGCAGATGGGGAAATGGACTATATACTACTAAAAAGCCCGGCACATCAATGACATCCGGGCTTATTTCCTTATGCAGCTTGGTTATAAATTAAAAAAGGTTTTAAATACCTCTGTCATATAAAAATGGTCCTTCACCCCGCCAAGTTCACGCACCGAGTGCATCGACAACATCGGATTACCCACATCTACCGAACGAATATCCATTTGTCCCAGAAGTACATTTCCGAGAGTAGAACCGCCAACCATATCTGAGCGGTTCACGAATTGCTGTACCGGAACTTCGGCTATTTTACAAAGTGATTTAAAAACAGCACCACTGTCGCCGTCGGTTGTGTATTTCTGGTTCGCGTGTATCTTTATTACCGGACCTCCGTTCAATACAGGATGTAACACAGGGTCATGCTTCCCGACCTGATTTGGATGAATTGAGTGTGCCATATCGGCCGAAATCATAAACGAATTATACAGAGCCCGTTGCTTATCTTCCTGTGACATTCCAAGCTTTTCTGCAATTCGGTCAATTATGTGTTTCAACACAGGTGAACCTGCACCCTGCTTAGTTCCACTACCAACCTCTTCATTATCGAATATGGCAAGCATTTTTGGAGAATTGTCATCTGATGACAACAGTGCTTTCAATCCTGCATGCACCATAGCAAGGTCATCAAGTTTGGGACTAGAGATAAATTCATTCTTCTCGCCTACCAGTGTACCTTTTTCAAATTCATACAGAAAAAGATCAAAATCAAGAATATCTAAAGCATCTACCTGCAACTCCTTTGCAACCAGATTTTGCAGCCAGCCGTCCTTTTCCAGTGAATCGTTTACTGTGCTGACCAAAGGAAGCATATCTTTTTGTTTATTAAGCTCCACCCCATCGTTAACTGAACGATTCAGATGAATAGCCAGGTTAGGAATATATACCATAGCTTTACGAAAATTAACCAGCTTATGCCCCGGCTTTAACGGATCATCTGATTTTAAAATAACTCTTCCGGCAATTGAAAGAGGCCTGTCAAGCCAGCTCATCAGTATGGGGCCACCGTAAACCTCAGTATTCAGTTTCATCAGTTTCCCATCCACAATCATTTCCGGATCCGGTTTAATCTTAAACCCGGGAGAATCGGAGTGGGCACATATCATTTTAAAGCCGTTGTCAGCTAAACTCTTTTTGCCTGTATCAAAAGCGAAAATTGCCGATCCGTTTTTTGTTGTGTAATATTTTCCACCCGCTTCGAGCTCCCATTGTCCGGTAAGTTCAAGTTTCTTGTAACCGGCCGCTTCAAGTTCGCGGCCAACATTCTCAACCACATGAAATGCAGTAGGACCATTGTAAATGAAATTTATAAGCTCCTCTGCCAATTGTATCTCTTTGGTCATAATTCAGTTTTTTTGTTTTACCCAAATGTACGTAAATTCTGATTATTCCCAGAAATGATTTTCTTCCAAACAAACCTGTTCAAGAAAAGATTTCGCTTTTTATTTTTTACATTCGCATTTGAAAATAAAACAAAAAACAAATAATTACACCCTCCCCTCGGGGGAGGGCCGGAGAGGGGCTTTTTTATGAAAGTTTGCATTGCAGAGAAACCAAGCGTAGCAGGAGAGATTGCCAAAATACTGGGTGCCACCACACGGCGCGACGGGTATTTTGAAGGCAACGGATATTGTGTTACGTGGACTTACGGCCATCTATGCACACTGAAGGAACCCCACGACTACAAACCCGAGTTAAAACGATGGCATCTCGGTTCACTACCGATCATACCTTCACGCTTCAGCATCAAGCTCATCAACAATCAAGGAGTTGAGAAACAGTTCAAAGTCATTGAGTCGCTTGTTACAAAAGCCGAAGAGGTGATAAACTGTGGTGATGCCGGACAGGAGGGAGAACTAATACAGCGCTGGGTGCTGCACAAGGCAGGAACCAAATGCCCTGTAAAACGGCTCTGGATATCATCCCTTACCGAAGAGGCCATTCGTGAAGGATTCCGTGAACTAAAAGACAGCAGCGAATTCAACAACCTTTATGCAGCAGGCAGTGCACGTGCCATCGGTGACTGGCTGCTTGGTATAAATGCAACACGGCTTTACACCCTGAAATACGGACAAAGCGGCCAGGTGCTTTCCATCGGAAGGGTGCAGACCCCTACCCTCGCCCTCATCGTTAAACGTCAGAAGGAGATTGACAACTTCAAGCCCGAGCCATACTGGGAACTGAAAACAAAATTTAAGGATGTCCTTTTTTCAGCTACCAAAGGTAGGTTCCTGAAAAAAGATGAGGCAGAATCCGTTCTTGAACAGATAAAAGAGAAAGAGTTCGAGATTGTTGATTTCAGCCGGAAGAAAGGAAAAGAGGCCCCTCCCCGCCTGTTCGACCTCACATCGCTGCAGGTTGAGTGTAACAAAAAGTTTGCGTTCTCTGCCGATGATACCCTGAAGCTCATACAATCGCTTTACGAGAAAAAGCTGACCACATACCCGCGTGTTGATACTACTTTCCTGAGTGACGACATCTATCCCAAAATTCCTGGAATACTCAAAGGGTTGATGAAAACATACTCTCAATTGACTGAACCTCTATTGCAGGCAAAAATTAAAAAATCAAAAAAGGTTTTCGACAATAAAAAGGTAACCGACCACCACGCTATCATTCCCACGGGAGTGCAGTCATCAACCCTTTCGAGAGACGAACAACTTGTGTACGACCTTGTAACACGCCGTTTCATCGCCGCTTTTTACCCCGACAGCACAATATCAAACACCGTCATCCTTGGTAAAGTTGAGAATATTGAGTTCAAGACAACAGGCAAACAGATCGTTGAACCGGGCTGGCGGGTTGTTTTTCCTGCCGCTCCCGGCAAAACCGGCAAAGAGGAGGCGATACTGCCCGAATTTACCAAGGGTGAAAAAGGCCCGCACGAACCGGAACTGTTGGAGAAAGAGACTCAGCCACCTAAACACTACACCGAGGCAACTCTCCTACGGGCCATGGAAACAGCGGGAAAGCAGGTTGATGACGAGGAACTGCGTGACCTGATGAAAGAGAATGGTATCGGACGGCCGTCAACACGCGCCAACATCATCGAAACACTTTTCAAACGAAAATACATCCGCAAAGAGCGTAAAAATATTATTCCGACCATAACAGGAATTCAACTTATTGAAACCATCCGTAACGAACTGCTTAAGTCTGCCGAGCTGACGGGAATATGGGAAAAGAAACTACGTGACATTGAACTCGGAAACTATAATGTTGATGAGTTCATGAAAGAGCTGAAGCACATGGTGGCCGAAATTGTTTACAATGTAAAACGCGACAACAGCTACAGGGTAATACAAAGCGTGAACGAAGAGGAGGAGAAAAAGAAGAAAAAAAAGAAATCTGCGTCACAGTCTTCCGACCTGACCTGTCCCCGCTGCGGAAAAGGTAAGATGCTTAAAGGTCATAACGGCTGGGGCTGCTCAGAGTACAAGAACGGCTGCCGCACGGTAATTCCTTTTGAAATCGAAGGCAGGAAACTGCCTGAAAAGCAATTCGAAAAACTGATAAAAAAAGGGAAAACCGACATTCTGAAAGGTTTCTCGAAAGACGGAAACAAAGTTGACGGACACATTGAGCTTGACAATGATT
>JAADEM010000136.1 GCA_013153405.1 Chlorobiota bacterium | reverse complement strand
TTTTTTTAAAAACAAATTTCAAGAAAATAAGTTACGCACAAACGAGCAAGAAAAAACTGTTATTAAATGTTAAACACATCACAAACGTCTCGATACCTCTTTTACCATAGAGGCTTTCCACAAACCGAAATCACCTTCCATAATATGCTTTCTGGCTTCCCCAACCAACCACAGATAAAACGACAGATTATGAATTGATGCAATTTGTGCTGCCAGTAACTCTTTTGCCACAAACAGGTGGCGAAGATATGCTTTTGTGTAATGATGATCGACAAATGAAGTTCCGTCGGGATCGACAGGAGTAAAGTCATCTTTCCATTTATTATTCTTCATATTAAGAATCCCCTTACGGGTAAACAACATTCCGTTACGTCCGTTTCTTGTCGGCATTACACAATCAAACATATCCACACCCAGTGCAATTGCTTCAAGTATATTTTCAGGTGTTCCGACTCCCATCAGATATCTGGGTTTATCTATTGGCAGTATTCCGTTTACCAATTCAATCATCTCATACATAACTTCCGCCGGTTCTCCTACCGCAAGGCCTCCGATAGCATTACCTTCGCACTCCTGTTCAGAAATAAATTCTGCTGATTTTGTACGCAAATCACGAAAAACACTCCCCTGAACTATCGGGAAATAGGCCTGAGAATGACCGTAAAGAGGTTCTGTTTCCTTAAACCTTTTCACACCCCGCTTCAACCAGTTATGAGTAAGCTCCATTGACTTTTTTGCATAATTGTATTCTGCCGTCGATGGAGGGCACTCATCAAAGGCCATCATAATATCAGCTCCGATAATACGCTGTATGTCCACAACATTCTCCGGAGTAAAGAAATGTTTTGAACCATCAATATGGGAACGAAACTCTGCTCCTTTTTCACTCAGTTTGCGTATTTTACTAAGCGAAAAAACCTGAAACCCACCACTATCAGTTAATATAGGACGCTCCCATCCATTAAATTTATGTAATCCTCCGGCCGCTTTTATAATGTCCATTCCCGGTCGCAGATATAAATGGTATGTATTTCCAAGTATTATCTGCGCCTTAATATCATCGCGAAGATCGCGGAAATGAACACCTTTTACCGAGCCAACGGTACCCACCGGCATAAAAATCGGTGTCTGAATAGTTCCGTGATCTGTAGTTATTTCCCCGGCTCTTGCCGAAGTGCTTTTATCGGTATGTTGTAATTTAAATTTCATCCGGACAATTTAACTGTTTCAAGGGTGCAAAGATACAAAAGCAATCCGGATATACTTACAAAGTTAAAAAGCTATGTTTTTCAGAAATATCACAACACCGTTAAGCAAATTACAGGAAATGTGTTAATATCTTTTTTCAAATAGTGAAACAACTAAATGATTTATCTCGTAATTTTAAAAAGATTTACGATCAGTCTTTAAGAATTAAATATATTTACACTATTTGTAATTAATTAAAACAGTAAAACTTGGGTCAGGACGTATTATACATTACCGGGGGTATATTTATCTTTTCCTGGATTTTTCAGGTTGTTTATTACCTGTACATTACAGCTTCATTCAACAGACATAAAGCAACAACAGGAAATAACAAGCCTCCTGTTTCAGTTATCATATGTGCCAAAAACGAGGAAGAGAACCTGCGTAAATACCTCCCGGATGTTCTGGAGCAGGACTATCCGGAGTTTCAGGTTGTTGTTGTCAATGATTGCTCTGCCGACGACACAGAACTGGTATTAGCCGGACTGAAAAAAAAGTATAACAACCTGTATTATACTTCTATTCCCATTGATAAAAAGTTTTTTCATGGTAAAAAACTTGCATTGACACTGGGAATAAAAGCTGCAAAATATGACAATCTGGTATTAACCGATGCCGATTGCAGGCCCGCATCGAATAAATGGCTTCAACATATGGCTGGAAGCCTTTCGGATGAAAAAGATATTGTTCTGGGATACGGAAGATACGGGAAAAAGCGCAACCTGACAAATCTGCTGGTAAGGTATGAAACATTCTGGAATGCAGTCCAGTATTTCGGTTTTGCCCTTACTGTAAAACCATTTATGGGAGTCGGGCGCAATCTTGCATACAAAAAACATATTTTCCAAAATAGTTCACAGTTTAAAAACAACCTAACCCTTGCTTCAGGCGATGATGACCTACTTATTCTTGAAATTGCAAATAAAAAAAACACTGCAATATGTTATACCCCCGGGTCTCATACAATATCCACACCTGCTGATTCCTTTAAAGAGTGGGCTCTGCGTAAATCCAGACACCTCACTACTTCTGTAAGGTATCCGCTTTTCATCAAAGCCCTGTTGTTTTTCGAGTTTTTATCAAGGCAAATATTATGGCTATTTACCTTTTGTTCAATATTTTTTTCTATTTTTGCTCAAATCACAGCAGTTCTTTTCTCTCTGCATTTAGTGATAAAATTACTGGTTTTATACAAAGCGGGGAAAAAACTGAATGAGAAAAAATTGTATTGGACATTATTGATTTTTGACTGGTTAATACCGGTTTTAATGTTAATTTTGTGGATTAATAATATATTAAGACCCGGAAAAATTAAATGGAAGTAAATCCTAATCTGTCGGATAAAGCAAGATATGATTACGAATTGGTTCAAAAAGCCGTAAAAGGAGACCAAAAGTCATATGCTGAATTGATGGGGCGTTACAGAGATGCCATTTATTTCATGTTATTAAAAATGGTTAATAATAAAAGTGACGCAGAAGATCTCACAATTGAAGCATTTGGAAAAGCTTTCAAAAACCTTAGCCAATACTCCCCAAACTACGCTTTCAGCACTTGGTTATTTAAAATTGCCTCAAACAATTGTATCGACTTTCTTCGTAAAAAACGCTCTAATGTGATTTCCATCGATGGTGCCGGAAATGAAGACAGCGAAAACGAAACTCCAATACACCTCAAAGACGACATGCCTGATCCGGAAGAGGGATTAATAAAACAGCAAAAGGCTATACTTATGAGGACCGTGGTTAAAAAACTTAAGCCACGTTACCGTACTCTGATTGAACTACGGTATTTCAAAGAGTTTTCATACGAAGAAATCGCTGTTGAACTTGACCTGCCGCTGGGAACTGTAAAAGCTCAACTATTCAGAGCCAGAGAGTTGCTGTTCAACACCCTGAAAAGTTCTGAAGACATTAAATTCGACTAACCGGCCTCTTTCGCCGGCAAATTCTTTTTCATGGATATCGTACTAAAATACTTTCCTGAACTTTCTGCAGACAAAAAAGAGAAGCTTGCAGCTTTAGGTGAATTATATAAAGAGTGGAACAGCAGGATAAACGTAATTTCACGTAAAGATATTTCCGAACTATACACCAAACATGTTCTGCATTCACTTTCCATTGCCATGTACACCTCTTTTTCGGAAGGCACCAGGATTCTGGATGTGGGAACAGGAGGCGGATTCCCCGGAATCCCGCTTGCCATCTTTTTTCCTGAGGTTCAGTTCCACCTCATTGATTCAATCGGGAAAAAAATAAAAGTGGTAAATGCCGTAAAAGATGAACTGAAACTGACAAACGTTAAAGCAACACAAATAAGAGTGGAAAACCTGAATAATAAATTCGACTTCATTGTAAGCAGAGCTGTTACAGCTTTCCCTGCCTTTGTGGCTCTTTGTAAAAATAAGATATTAAAAGAACAAAAAAACAGTATTTCAAACGGAATTATCTATCTGAAAGGCGGAGATTTCGACAACGAAATAAAACCTTTTAAAAAACAATTATCGGTTATTCCGTTATCTTCATATTTTGACGAACCGTTTTTCGAAACTAAAAAACTCATACATTTATCCCAAATTGGTCATTAGGAATACATGAAACAGCTGAATTAAAGCCCCTATGCGGGTTACCCTCATTGGTGGTTTGTCAAAATAAAGAACCGGAATCACGGTTTCAAACAGTAATAATCCACTCTAACCGATTAAATATTTGTTAATTTCTAAAAAAAAGGAGCTATACTTTTTGGAAGATAAAAAAAACCTGTATTTTTGCAGTCCGTTTTGGGAATATTGTGGAATAAGTCGAAAGATAAAAAAATATTACAATGAAAAGGACATTTCAACCATCGAACAGAAAGAGAAAGAATAAGCACGGTTTCAGGGCCAGAATGGAATCTCATACCGGTCGCAAAGTTATAGCTGCACGCAGAGCAAAAGGCAGAAAAAAGCTGTCGGTTTCTGACGAGAAAAAACACAAAGCATAACATACTCTTTTAAGATACAGTTAAAAGGGCTCTTTTATGAGCCCTTTTTCTTTTCTCCTGTACACCTGCCACAATTATTATCTCCAACATTCCTCTTATTACTTATTTTGTATTATTTTTGACAAAAACAGAAATAACATAAAATGTCGTTTATAAATTTCCTGATTAGTAAACCATTCCTTAAAAATCTTGGATACATAGCAGCTGTAACTGCTTTACTTTTGCTTGTCGTTTTTATTGGTCTGAATATATATACACATCACGGAGAAGAAAAACCTGTTCCTGACCTTACCGGTCTTACACAGGAACAGTTCAGTGAGATATTAAAAAGAAATGAGTTGCGTTACAAAATCATTGATTCCGTTCATATCAGCGAGCAACTGCCCGGTGTTGTTGTTGATCAGACTCCTGGGGTTGGTGAGAATGTAAAACGTAACCGTACAATTTTCATTACCATAAATGCCTACACCCCCGAAAAAGTACAAATGCCCAATGTTGTAGAATCTTCGTTACGTGATGCTAAAGTTACGCTTGAATCATACGGCCTTAAAACCGGCAAAATAATTTATGTCCCAAGTGAGTACACAAACCTTGTTATGGGACAAATGTTTGAAGGAAAACCAATAGAAAAAGGTACAATGATTATCAAAGGATCAAAAATTGATCTTTTGATTGGTAAAGGATTAAGTGACAAAAAAACCAACGTGCCCGACCTTACCGGAATGAATGTAGAAAAAGCCGAACAGACATGCCTCAACACCTCTCTTAATATCGGAGCCGTAATTTGTGATACAACTATTCATAATGATGAGGACTCATTGGCTGCTTTTGTATGGCAGCAAAGACCCGTCGCAACAGAAGGAACAAAACTCAACCTGGGAGCCTCAATTGATATCTGGATAAGCCTTGATTCTGCAAAAATTATCCCCGATACATTATCTGTAATTACCATGCCGGATACAGAAACCGCCGATACTGATGAGTGAGGAGAACTTAAACAATACGGAAGAACCGTTAGAGGATAATGAACTCTATGAACATTACAGGTTCAATGTCGATCCGGGTCAGACTCTGCTCAGAATCGATAAATATCTTGTAAACAGAATTCAGAATGCATCAAGAAACAAAATTCAGGCTGCTGCTGCAGCCGGAAGTATACTTGTAAACGGCAAACCGGTAAAATCAAACTATAAGGTAAAACCTAACGACGATATTTCAATTGTAATGTCGTACCCACCGGCTGACAATGAGATAATCCCTGAAGATATTCCTCTAAACATTGTTTACGAAGACGATTCGGTACTTGTAATAAACAAGGAACAGGAGATGGTCATTCATCCCGGTTACGGGAACAAAACAGGAACACTGGTAAATGCCCTGGTTTATCACTTCAAAGGCGATCCGTATTTCAACCCCGAAAATGAGCGTCCGGGAATAGTGCACAGAATTGACAAAGGAACATCCGGACTTCTGGTAATAGCCAAAACGGAGATAGCCCGCAATCACCTGGCACGTCAGTTCTTTGAAAAAACTACTGAAAGAACATACTGGGCATTGGTATGGGGACAGCCAAAAGATGATGAAGGAACTATAATAGGCAACATAGGACGCCACCCGAACGACCGTATGCAAATGCTTGTATTCCCTGAAGACAGCGACAAAGGAAAACATGCTGTGACACATTACAGGGTTCTGGAAAGACTTGGTTACGTAACACTGGTTGAGTGCAGACTTGAAACAGGAAGAACACATCAGATAAGAGCCCACTTCAAACATATCGGCCACCCGCTATTCAACGATGAAAGATATGGCGGTGATAAAATACTGAAGGGAACTACCTTTACCAAGTACAAGCAATTCGTACAGAACTGTTTTAAAATAATGCCGCGCCAGGCATTACATGCAAAAACACTCGGCTTCATTCATCCCGAAACAGGTAAGAAAATGACTTTCGATTCCGAACTGCCTGAAGATATGGCAACTGTCCTGGATAAATGGAGAAACTACATTGCCGGAAGGAAAGAGTAAAAAAACAGCCGGCATCTGTTCATAAACAACCTGACACATAATCAAACCTGATTCAGTAATACACTCAAATTCCGGTTTTCATTAATCAACACCATCACTTATTTTACCATTCATGTCAGCTCCCTTATAAAAATTCAACTTTAGTCATGTTGACATTTAAAGAAATATTTATATATTTTTTTGTGTAATAATTAAGCAATTCCTTTTCATCTTTAAACTTTACCGATATGAGAAAGATAATAGCTTTAATTGTTATTTTGAGCAGTATCAATACGGGAGATATAGCTGCAGGTAATCAAATAAACCGAGAATCTTATCCTTTTTCTCAAAAAAAATCATCTGATTTCTCACCATTGTACCCCGACTCTGTTACAATATGGTACAATCCTCCTGTTATTGTCCATGACAAATTAAAAGCTGACTCTGAGAATCCGGCTGTAGCTGCCGACAAAACCGACTCTTTAGCCCTAATCGACCTGTTTAATGCGACAAATGGTGCCAACTGGGGCAATAACAGCGGATGGGCAACCGATTCGGTATATAAATGGTACGGAGTAGAAATTGACTCCTCCGGTAAGGTCGTGTCATTAGACCTATCCAGAAATAGCCTCGACGGAGTTATCCCTATCGAAACTGGAAAATTAAGTAGTATTAAATATCTTAATCTGGGCTATAATAATTTGTCCGGAGAAATACCAGGAGAATTATGTTATCTGGAAAATCTGGAATATCTGGGTCTGAACAACAATACCCTGTCGGGAAATATACCTTCTGATATAAACAATCTTAAAAACCTGTCAACACTCATACTGAATTACAACGAATTAGATGGGAAAATACCTCCCGAGATATGTGACCTCATCAATCTTAAAGAGATTTCACTTACAAACAATAAATTAACTGGAGATATTCCCCCCGAAACCGGCAACCTGAGAAATCTTGAACTGCTTATGCTTGGCTATAATGAACTATCCGGTTCAATACCTCCTGAACTGGGAAATTTAACCGAGCTTACACAACTTTACCTAAGTAATAATAACCTTAGCGGAGAAATCCCACAAGAACTTTATTCCCTCGAAAACCTGCAATTACTATCTCTTTCTCTCAACAACCTTTCAGGAACAATTCCCGATGGAATAGATTTACTTAAGAACATCTTATATATCGATTTATGCTTTAATCAGCTTGAAGGAAAAATACCCCCTGAAATAGGGGAACTTACAACCCTTAAAGAACTATATCTCTTTAGCAATCAACTAACCGGCAATATTCCACCCGAAATTGGCAACCTCAGTAACCTTACAAATTTGTCATTATACTACAACCAATTAACAGGCTCCATCCCTCCGGAGATCGGAAAACTTAAAAATCTATTTTATCTGGGATTGCATAACAATCAACTAAGCGGCTCCATTCCTCCGGAACTGGGCGACTTAACCAATCTCTCCTGTATAACACTTAAAAACAATGAATTATCCGGAACAATCCCACCGGAATTAGGAAAACTTACAAAACTTGAATATCTTTATCTTGACAACAACATACTAACAGGTTCTATTCCTCCTGAAATAGGTTATCTGACTAACCTGGAATATTTGTATCTCGGAGATAATGAATTTGACGGAGAAATTCCTGAAGAACTTACAAACATTACAAGCCTTAAAGATTTTTATCTGAATAACAACCTTTTTACAGATTTACCGGATTTCCCCGATAACTTCTGTTATAATTTTATTATAGATAATAACCGTTTTACATTTGAAGATATCGAACCAAATATCAACACAGCCTTTAAAACAATTATTTATTCACCACAAGCTAAAGTCGGGGTACCGGTTGATACTGTATTAAACAATGGCGATACATACAGCATGAAAGTATCAGTAGGAGGAAACTACAATCAATATCAATGGTATTTAAACGGAATTGCAATAGCAGATGCAACCGACAGTGTCTTTTCTATTCAATCTTTTTCACCCGACAGTGCAGGAGAATATGTATGTAAAATCTCAAACACTGTGGCTACGGATCTCATTCTTGAATCGGAACCGGTAAACCTTTCTATAAACACTGGAATCGACAAACACTATGCAACTGAGTTAAACATTTTTCCTAATCCATCTTCAGGTTCATTTACCGTCGAAACAAAAGAGGTTATCACAAACGGTAAACTATGTATCTATAACATTACCGGAAATCTGGTTTATTCAAAAACAATCAACAATATTCAGAAAGTGAATATAAACCTGCAGGGACTGCCCTCAGGAATTTATCTGGTACAGTTTAAGGGAGAGAATTCATATTACAGAAAACATTTGATGCTAAAATAATTGTAAAGTTAATCTATTTAAATAAAAAAAATCATTACGAAAAACTACTCCGGGAATATGAAATGAAAACAACCGAATTTTTAAATCATGGTTACCCCACATAAGGTCTTTAGTTCTGCGATTTAATCGCTTCCTGACAACCAATTTGGGTTTAATCCCTGAGCACAAACATATCCATCTTTTCACAGAATAGGGACTTGACAACATATTGTACAAAATATTATCCCAAATTAATCAATAGGATTTAAAATAAAAGTCCTATTGATTAATTGCCTCAGGTTTTACTGCCCAAATCCTATCCTCCGCCAAAAATAAACAGAACTCCCGGAATCGGTTTTGAACTAACAGGCAAATAAATATTAACCTTTTCCTTTCTATCAGCATCAAGATACGATACCCCTTTAAATACTTTGAACGGAATTATCAATTCTGCTACTACTGTGCATCACCCACCTGGATAAAAACAGGCTCTAATCCTTCAATAACAGCACTTAACACCCCTTGTCCATCACCATGCTTAACACTCATTTCAGCCCTGCCGTTTGCAAGTTGTATTTTTCGCGATCCGCCATAAGTACCGAGGTCGTCAAGCATTTCACCTTCTCCGGCAAAGCTGAACCTGATATTGCTTTTGGCATCAAGACATATAATACCATTTTTGTCCTTTACAACAAATTCAACAGTGGTTATTCCATTCTCACATTTTACCACATTTGCATCAATTATTGAAGGCTCGCCCCACTCTCTTGTTTCATAATAAAACTTTACCGAATCAGTAACAATAGTTTTTCCTTTCCAGGCTTTTACAAAGACCTCATTCATACCCTTCTTAAAAGGAGTTGTCCATCGCAATCCGGCAGCAGGAAAGTCCTGACTGTCTCGGTGTCTTAATCCAAGGCTCTTTCCATTCAGGAACAACTCTGCTCTGTCGCAATTCGAATAAACTTTAAGAAGTTTTTGCTGTTCAGGCTTACCCCACCTGATTGGCCAGGTATGACCGTAAATACGAACCATCGGTTCAGAGGTCCAATAAGACTGAAAAACATAAAACGACTCTTTAGGAGAAAGGTCACGTTGTACAATGCCTTTTTGATTCATGTATGGTATCGGATTCTCAGGCCTGACAGGAGTCGAGAAATCTTTAAAAATCCAGTAAGCCGCCCCGGTAAGCCAGGGCATTGTTTCCTGCTCTTTCAGAGTCCAGTCGATAAGGTTACATGCATACGATTCTGTCCAGTCTCCGTCTTTCGAGGCTCGGGTCAAACCACCATACAGAGTGGCATCCCCGTCACGTTCATCAGCGCCAAGCCCCGTAGGTATAGATTCAAGTCCTTCATCGGGATTTTCCGAATGACGCATTGCATGACTACTGGCACCCCATTCCATATGAATAAAATGCTCTACTCCTTCAAAATTTTCACGCGACACTTTTTTATACTCGGTATATTTTCCACGATACCATCCTGCCCAAATTGATGGTGAATATACATCAACTATCTGTTTACAAAAGTCACATCTTCTGAGCCCTGTAACACGTGTAGAATCAAGCTCATGTGCAAGAGCGTTCAGTTCCGTCATAAAATTCATTACCGAATCTTTATTATATTCCATGAAATCGCCGGGCCAGTCATTTTCATTTCCCAGCCCCCATATTATCACCGAAGGATGATTGTAATGCTGTGTTATCAAATTTCGGAGCATTCTTCGAACTTGATCTTTATACTCTCCATGACCGAGGCCACCTCGGCACCACGGGATCTCTTCCCAAACCATTATCCCCAATGAATCGCACAATTCAAGTACCCGATTCGATTGTTGATAATGTGCAAGCCGGACAAAATTTGTTCCTGCTTTTTTCATCAGCACAATCGTATTAGTGATCTGTTCATCGGTCATGGCAGCCGCAACACCGGCATGGTCCTCATGCAAACTCATTCCTTTTATGAGCAGTCTTTTACCATTTAGATAAAAAGGGCCTTTATCCCTGAATTCAGGCCGCCTAAAACCAATTTTAACGTTATCACTGTAGTTTGAATTTCCTGCAGTAAGCTTAACACCAATATTATACAAATAAGGAGAATCAGGCGACCATAGAATTGGTTTTTTCACATCAAAAGAGACTTGTGTTACAGAAGAAATAACTTTTACATTCTTCTCCAAAACAACCCTACCGGCATCATCCGACACTATAATTTTCAAACTACTATTTTCAGGAATATTTCCTTCGACTTTAAATTCAGCATTCACATTTCCTTTCTTCAGGCTTTCGGACAACAGAGGAGTAACCTTAATGTTCGAGATGTAAGTTTCAGGAACGTATATCAGATGAACATTCCTGTAAAGCCCTCCATAAAGATTAAAGTCCGACAAATCTGAAGGTATCATCTCCACATCTCTGGTATTGTCAGTACGGATCGAAACCGGGATTTTTCCTCCATAATATTTCTTAAGATAAGGTTCTTCCTTAAATTTATTAACAAGCTGTGTTACATCTACAGTCCATTCATCATATCCACCGATATGCTCACCAGCCTTTTCGGTAAAAACAAACACCTCCGTTTTCTGTCCTGCTCCGTCGAAATGCAACAATATCCTACCTTTTTTGTACGGATTATCAAAATTGACAGCTTTACGATACCAACCAGGCCCCTGATAGTAATTCTCATCAGGGTCTACAGCATCACGGGAATTAAAGCAGTGAGGTAACGTTACTTTTTCCCACACAGGTACCGATTGCGGGCTTCCTTTTCTTGCATATCGCACAACCTCCCAGACACTTCCCACATCTTCACGCAAGAACTCCCAGCCGTGAAAAAGTATTGTATCTTTTTGTGCCTGTACAGATATTGCATTAATAATAATAACAAAAGCAAACAATAACCTTATCATTTTCTGTAACAATTTAACTGATTTATTCATTTAGTAAACTTCCCGCTTTTTATTTTCCTGGTTAACATCTTTTATTTATCAGCTCACAGGCTCTAACACTAATCCATTAATAATAACACCTCTATTCTTATTCCATTTTAAAACCATACTAAGACCATTATTTTCTTTTAAATCTACTGAATAGAATTTAATTTCTACATGATTTTTTTTGCGGAATCTTACATAATGTCAACAGGGGCATTGACCAATCATTTCCCATTATTATTTGTAATACGAACCAGAAACTGTCTGTCATCTTTGCCGGAGAATTTATATACACAAAAATTAATATCAATTTATATTTTCCGGAAAGAAAATAATCAGGATTTATTAACCTGTTCGGTGAATTATCAGCACCAATATGTAATAATTGAACTCTTATTTGAATCTTTTGCCTGAATTCCGGCAGAACAAATTTCGACAAATTAAATACTTAACCCTTGGCTTTTAATATTTTTGTTTTCAAACTATTTTCCTCTTGTTTATATTTGTCCATAATTACGCCAAAGGTTTTTCTCTTTAACAATAATATAACCCGTTTTAAGCAGCCCGCCCCCAAACTCCGGAAAGTTTACATTACAAGAATTATAACATGCAGGCTTTTGTCGAAGGATTTTTGTTGCTTCTAATTCATTAAACCCGTACTGCAAATTTCTCAAAATTATCTGCATTTTCCGTTATTACAATAGTAACTTTTCTTTTAAGGAAGAAATTGCTAATAAAGCTTCAATCACCGCTTAGCTCATTAGTAATAAAAGAACTGTAACTTTTTAAAATTACAGTTCTTTTATTTCAGCCAGCACCTAATATCCCGGTGTTTGCAAACTGGGATCCAGACCAGCATCAAATTCTGCCTGAGGAATAGGATAATACTTTTTATACGGTTGGTAACCTTTGGAAGCATGAGGATCGTTCGATAAAACATCATCAATTATACCCCATCGTAAAATGTTGTATCGTCGTTTCATCTCAAAAGCAAACTCATAGCTCCACTCTTTTCTTACCGAATCCCTGAACTGTTCCTGTGTTAACCCAGTCGGTAATAAGTTATTTGGGTTTGACCTTCCCCTTAACTCATTGAATGCAGCATAAGCAGCAGCATCTGGACCATTAGCTTCATTTTCTGCCTCCGCCCTGAGCAATAAAACTTCTGCATACCTGAAAACAGGAACAATAAGAGCTGTACGTTTTGCATTGTCATAAATATTGTCGCGACCAAAATCCTGCCATTTGCCTATTGCCGGACATGGAGGATCATCAGGATTTCTTAAAAAATTAGAATAGGGTATTGTATCATACGGCGGTTGAATGAGTTCAGTAAGAAAAGTTACTGATTTTCTTGCATCTTCATCCGAAAAAGTATTCATAAAACTTTCCTGGGTATTCCACAGATACCAGCCTCCTTTTTTTATACCTTCCCCCCTGGGCCGTGACTGAATACTCATCATTGTTCCACCCGGTTCAGTATGTTGAAATGAAAATATATGTTCGGGACCGTTCTTTTTTGCAATTAGGTAAAGGTCAGCAAAATCAGGTAATAAATGATATAATCCCATATCCATTACCTCTTTTGCTTTGTCAGATGCTAATTTCCACTTTGAAACATCATTGACCGGCCACCCTGCCATAGTAGCATACATTTCAGCCAATAAAACTTTAGCAGCTCCCTTTGTTGGCCGTCCGTCATCAGGACTTGCGGCATTTCCTGTCCACAGTTCGGGAAGTTTCTGTTCTGCATCGACCAGATCATCTACTATTATATCAAAAACCTCCTTTTCTGAGGTCCTTACAACCTCTTCATCGGATGATATTTGCTCTGTCGGCTCAAGCCGTACAATTGTTGGTCCCCATAAACGGACAAGAGTTGAATACATCCAGGCCCTGTAAAACTTAGCAGCTCCAATATATGGCTGCGCCCAATCCTCGTCAGGAAGATATTTTATAAGAATATTAGACTGATTTATAATTGTATAACAAGAAGACCACGTCATTCTGATGTATTGATTATCTGTTGTGAAAACCATATTATCCAATTCATACCGGTCTCCTGTTGTATACCTTACTGTTGTTTCATCACTTGACACTTCTGCCAGAAAATATAATCCTCTGTCTGCAAACGACTGACTTGCAACAACACTTTGCATTCCTCCAAGGATAAGTTCACAATCCTCGGCACTACTGGGAAAATTTGACGGAGACAACAAACTTTTCGGATTTTCCTCCAGAAAATCATTACAAGCTGCCATAAAGACAGTTAGTAATAAAACACTGAATAATTTAATATATTTCATTTTTTTCATTTTTAAGTTTAATAATTAAAATGTCACATTAAGTCCAAATAAAAACTGCTTTATCCCCGGATAAGATCCTGAATCATAGCCTAAAGCTACGTTACTATTGTATGTTCCCCGTGAATCCTGAGAATTCACTTCTGGATCAAAACCGGAATAGTTAGTAAATACCACAGGATTTATTGCAGAAAAATAAACCCGCATATTCTTTACCACTTTTTTCATTTGGAAATTATATCCGAATGTTATGTTACTTATTTTTAAATACGACCCATCCTCAACATAATTTGAATTCGTCTGACTCCCGTAGTCCCCTTTAAAAGGAATATCATTTTCAGGAGTATCAGGTGTCCATTGGTTTACTTTATCGGTTGTTTTTATATTTCTTTTATCCAGCCACATTACATCCCTGCCACTTACACCCTGGGTTGAAACGGACAAATCAAAATTCTTAAACGACATATCTGTTCCGATCCCGTAAATAACATCAGGCAGCGCATTTCCAATAATTGTTTTATCAAAACTGTTAATGACTCCGTCAGGAACACCGTCGGGACCGCTGATATCCTTATATCTTACCGACCCCAATACAGCACCCGGCTGATCTATTGCTTCCAACTCGTCCTGTGTCTTATAAATTCCATCAGCCACAAAACCGTAAAAATTCCCAACAGGTTCACCTACTCTTAAAACGCCTGTATACCAAAAGCCCGGGCCCCGTGAGGAGGATGGAGGTCGAATAAATACTTCTTCATCATCTCCCAGACTCAGAACTTCATTTTGAAGTAGTGAAATATTTCCAGATATATTCCATTTAAAAGCGTCATCGAACAAAACAACATTTGCACTGAACTCAAATCCCTTATTCAGCATAGAACCAATATTCTGTATCTGTGAAGAGAATCCGGAATACATTGGTAAAGTTTTACTATACAATAAATCTTCTGTTTTTTTATGAAAATAATCAGCAGTCAGATCAAGTCTTCCGTCCCAAAATCCCAAATCAAGACCAACATCATATTGTGTAGTGGTTTCCCATTTCAAATCAGGGTTTGAGACTCTTTGAATGAAAGCACCATTGGTTTTTTGAGTATTTCCCAAGCTATATGTTATACCGGTGCGGTATGAAGCCAGCGATTGATAACTGTTAATGGCCTGACTTCCAGAAGCACCATAACTTCCTCTTATCTTACAGAAGGTAAGTACATAATTATCCTCTAGAAAATCCTCCTTACTTAATACCCAGGCCGCTGAACCAGAAGGGAAATAAGCCCATTTATTGTTTTTAGCAAATTTTGATGCCCCGTCGGCCCTGAACGATGCAGATAAAAGATATTTTCCTTTGTAGCCGTATGTTAAACGCCCCAGGAATGATTCAAGACTGTTTTCCGTAAAATCAGAACCTTTGGCTACAACCTCATCACCTATTCCTACATTATAATATGATAAAACTTCGGTAGCAAAACCATTCACAACAAAATAATTACTCGCATACTCTGACTTAATAAGCTCGAAAGCTGCCATTGCAGTTAAAGTATGCTTATCATTGAATACCGTATTGTATGTAAGTATATTCCTTATTTGCCACGAGTTATCTTCCGAATTTTCAAGACTCGCTCTTCCCTGGTTAAGGGATGCCAATAACTCTTTCGAAGAATACGTATTATTCGCATAAGTATTATTTGTGTATGAACTTTCAACATCATATAATAAACCTTTTATTATTTCCCATTTGAATGACAAGGCCTCTTGTACATAATTTCTTGTATGTTCTTCGTCCCTGTTCATTAATATCGAAACCGGATTATCCATAGTTGACGTTGAGTACAAAGGACCATTAAAACTGCCGTCTTCAGCATAAACAGGTACCATTGCCGAAAACATCAATGCATTAGTTGTTACCGGGCCTCCCCAACTTCCGTATGAACCATTTATACGAATGCGGTTTGTTGAACTACGAAATAAAGTTATCCGATTTTCAAGCGTTATATTTTTTCTTAATTTAACACTGACATTAGCCCTGATATTACCACGTTTGAAACCTGAAGTTTTAACAACACCATCCTGATCAAGGAAATCACCAGAAAGATAAAATCTCATTTTCTCATTTCCCTTCTGAACTGACAAGTGATAGTTCTGATACAAGGCCGTTTGAAAAATTTCATCCTGCCAATCAGTTCCTTTTCCTGATAATATAGGATTAGAAATTCCGTCGATATCATCAGGGAAATTATAATCAGGATCCACTTTCCTAAAATCATACTCCTGGTCGGCCGTCATGATAGGTATTTTTCGTCTTACCTGCTGAAACCCTATATTAGAAGTAAAATCAACATTTGTAACTCCTATACGACCTTTTTTGGTTGAAATAATAATTACACCATTTGCTCCCATTGAACCATAAATGGATGTTGCAGATGCATCTTTTAAAATTTGCATGGACGAAATATCATTAACATCAATCGTTGACAAATCACCTCCCAGTACTCCATCAATTACAACAAGCGGAGAATTATTTCCATTTATCGAATTGTTTCCTCTGATTCGGATTCTTAAAGGAGCGCCCGGTTCCGAATTAACAGAAGCGACATCAACACCTGTTACTCTTCCCGCAAGGGTCTGCTCAATACGTGGCGATTGCATCTTTTTCAATTCATCAACAGACAAAACGGCTACAGAGCTTGTAAGATCCTTTTTTAATTGTGTTCCGTAGCCCACAACTACTACTTCATCAAGACCTGTTATGTCATCATCCAAAGTAACATCTATTACATCTTTATTTTCTATGGGTACATCTTTCTTCTTCATCCCTATAAAAGAAAACTCTAGATAATCTGCATTCGCGGGAACATCTATCGAATATTTTCCATTTATATCAGTAATAGTACCTATAGAAGTACCACGGATTATGACATTTACTCCAGGAATAGGATCTCCGTTTTTATCGGTTACAACACCCGTTAAAACTTTATTTTGTGCATTAACCAATGTTACACATAATAAAAAGATCATTACTAAAAATTTCATTTTCATTTTCATTTTTTCATAGTTTTGGATTAGTTAAGTGTTTTGATTCTATTTAAAAAAAATTAACATAACCAAAACTACTTTTTAATCCCGCCGGACTTTAATACAGATGTTGCAACTCCTTGAAAAAAACAAATACTATTTTAATATATGTTGCACCGATGTAACATTAGTTAAAATTTACTCTGGTCGTTAGTTAAAAACCTGATAAACCCTAATGTTTTTAACATATTGTATTGGTTTTTTTTTATTTTTAAAATATGATTCAAATGGAAAATAAAAGTTTGTATTCTTCTATTCCGTCCTAATCAAAAATCAATGCTAATGCGTACCATAATATTTTTCATGTTTTTTTTAACATTAACATCAGGATTTGCGCAAAACCCAAGATTTAAGTTCCGTGAGATACATCAACACGGGGGAGTAACCTTCAAAGCTATAAATCACATAACACAGGATGAATATGGTTTTATGTGGCTTTCCACAACAGACCAGGGAATAATTCGTTACGACTCTAAAAACTTCATACATTACCATCACAATCCGGCTGACACTACAACATTAAGCAGTAATAATGTTTTAGGTATTCTTGTTGACAATAATAACAAGTTATGGATTGCAACAGAAGGAGGATTAAATCTGTTTATCCGGACCCGAAATATATTTAAACATTTTAATTATAATTCAAATACTATTAAAGACAATGACACAATTTTTAGTATTTCTAAAGATATAGAAGGTAATATATGGCTGATAGACAGATATGGTGTGGGAAAATTAGATACAGTTAACAACACTCTTAAAAGATTAAAATCAACCGTACACAACACCCCTACCATTGTATATTTCGACAAAAAGAACAGAGGATGGGTTGGTGCGTTTGATGGTTCAATTTTCAGAATCGACAGTCAAAGGGGGCTTTTAACGAAGGTAATCAATGGACCTGGTTCTCCGGTAAACACAATCTTTGTTAAAGAAGATTACCTGTATGTAGGTTTCTTTTCTAATGGTGCAAGAAAATACACAACTGATGGCAAACTCATAAAAACATATATGTATGAACGCAACAATCATAGTCTATCAAAAGAAAAAGTAAGATCCATTTTAGTGGATTCTAAAAACAACTTATGGATTGGTTCTTATGACGGATTATATGTAGAATCAAAAGGGAAATTAATCCGTTTCGGAAGGGACAATCATCCTGAAATACCCCATAACTCAATATTTACTATATATGAAGACAAAAACCACAACCTCTGGTTCGGGGCATGGGCAGGAGGATTATTTTATCTAAACTACTTCGATAATAATTTTATTAGTTATAAATATGATATTACCACAAATTCATTATCAAGCAACATTATAAGTTCGTTCACAGAACTGCCCGAAAACCTCATCGCAGTCGGTACTGAAACAGGAGGGCTTAATATTTTCAATCCGGATTTAAATTCATTCAGGAACATACGTTTAAAAAACAACAACAAAGATGTACTTAACATAAAATCTTTATGCACTGACAATAATGGTAATTTATGGGCAGGCACATTCAAAAACCAGTATTTTCAGATCAACAAAGACCTTAAGAGTTATCACCATTTCAATAACAAAACAAATACCAATGAGCCTTTCATTCGTAATTCGGCATATACTTTATTTAATGGAGACTCTCTCATTTGGATCGGTACCACAAACGGAGAAATAAATTTCTATAATATCGAGACAAAAAAAATGCATTTATTCAATAAACTATATCCAAAATTCAAATTACACAATAATTTTATTCGATACATTTATATTGATTCAAAAGGTATATTATGGGTGGGGACACAATTAGGATGTGAAAAGTATAATTTAAAAACCGGAGAACAGACCTATTTCTCTCCTTTATCCGGAAGTGAGCATAAAATAAATTCATCTATAATATATTACATAAAAGAGATTAACAATAAAATATGGCTTGGAAGTCAATCCAATGGAATAATCATCATAAATCCGGAAAATGACTCAATATCCCAATTCAACCCTGACGGACCAATAATTGCTAAAGATGTATATGGTTTTGAGAAAGATTGCCACAACCGATTATGGATTACAACCAATGATGGTATATTTTTATATGAGCCGGACCTTATTTCATTCAGGCATATCACATTACAAGACGGACTGCAGGGTAATATCTTTAGCCCCCAGGCTATTTATAAAGACAGCAAAGGCCGGTTATATTTTGGAGGCACCCACGGATTTACCCTCATATATCCGGAAAAAATAATGACAAACATTTATAAGCCTAATATTTTATTTGATTATGCACTTATAAACAATAAAAAGAGGTTATCCCTTTTTTCTGATAATGGACCTAATTTCATTAAAAAGCTAAATTTAAAACCCGATGAAAACAATATAAAAATTGCATTTACAGCCGACAATTATCTCATACCTGAGAAAAACCGGTTTAAATACCGCCTGAAAGATATTTACACTGAATGGATAGATGCCGGAAATGATGCAACAGCAACTTTCACGAACCTGCCAAGCGGAGATTATATATTTGAAGTAAAGGCCTCTAACAATGACGGGATATGGAACGAAAAACCTACCCAGCTTGAAATACACATTGCAACACCCTGGTACCGGACAACAATAGCATATTTCGTATATTTTCTCTTCTTTGTCTTTATCATTATAATTAGTTTTAATGAATTAAAAGCCCGCCAACAACTAAAAAGAGCCGTTCTTATTGAAAAGATACAACGCGAAAATGAAGAACGTTTACACGAAATGAAACTGAAATTCTTTACTAATATTTCTCACGAATTCCGAACACCCTTAACGTTAATAACAGGTCCTGTACAGAAACTTATAAACTCTGAAAAAATAATAGACCGGGAAAAAGAATTATTAAGCGTTATAGAACGAAATACTAATCGATTATTGTTTCTGATAAATCAAATAATGGATTTCCGTAAAATAGATAAAGGCAGGGCAAAATTAAACATAACAGCTATCGAAACAGTATCATTTACTAAAGATCTGATACAAAGCTTTATGTCGGAAGCTGAAGATCGGAGTATCAATTTCTCTGTCACATCCTCTTTCGAAGAGCTGAAAATAGAAGCCGATAAAGAAAAACTGGATAAAATAATTTTTAACCTCATCTCAAATGCTTTTAAATATTCACCCGACAATAGTACAGTAAGCATTACCATTGCTGATACCATACCGCCACAAAAGGATTATAAAAACAAAATTACCATAGGCAGTATAAACAATGATGAGCTAATTGTTTTCAGTATTACAGACTCCGGCTCCGGAATGGACTATGAAGAAATGCAAAATATTTTTGAAAGGTTCATGCAAGGGAAAACAGTAAAAAGCAAAGGGTACGGCATCGGTTTATCGTTGGTAAAAGACTATGTGCTCTTGCACCAGGGAGAAATAATTGTCCAAAGCACACTTAACAAAGGAACCTGTTTCAACATCCTGCTTCCACGTAAACAAACAGCCCACCGTTTAATGAAAAAAGATAATACGGAAAATAAAAGAGAAAACCGTTTTATTGCAGAAAAAACATCTTTAAATGACACATATACCAACAAAAACATATTAATTGTAGAAGATGATAAAGACCTTAGGAATTATATTGTGCAAATACTGGAAGAGTATTACAATATTACTACCGCACCGGATGGAATAACTGCCCTTAAAATACTGGAAACGTTTCCTGTTGATCTTATTATTTCCGATGTAATGATGTCCGGAATGAACGGATTTGAATTATGCTCCACTATTAAATCAAAAATAGGAACCTCACATATTCCGATAATCCTTCTTACTGCACTATCTTCTACCGAAAATAAAGTAACCGGCCTGCGTGAAGGTGCTGATGCATATATCACAAAACCATTTGAAGACATAATTCTGGTAAATCAGATAAACAATCTTATCAAACAAAGAGAAATGCTGCGTAACAGCTATAAAGATGAACTGCTTAGCGGAAAAACCATACCGGCCGGATCTCTTGATAATTATTTCCTCGAGAAAGCATCAAGCATAATAAAGGATAACATAACCAATGAACAATTTTCTGTTGAAATATTATCTCAGAAAATTGGGTTACACAGAAGTCAGCTGCATCGTAAACTGAAACAACTCACTAACTTTTCCACAACAGAATATATAAACATAATAAGACTTAAGCATGCAATAGAACTTATTAAAACAAACAAGTACAGCCTGGATGAAATTGCATACAAATCAGGGTTCAATAGTCATTCATATTTCACACGAAATTTTAAAAAACACTTTAATTGTACCCCAAAAGAATTTGCTAATAATCTTCAATCAAAAAATAAGTGAGGGGGGGCTATTTCAATTGTGATAAAATCTTATAAAGAATTAATATGAACTTTTATATTTATTGGTATTTTACCGTTTAT
>JAADEM010000026.1 GCA_013153405.1 Chlorobiota bacterium | reverse complement strand
GAATCATGAAATTCTTTTTTGTTACACTCTAATATACGAAAAATGATTAGGAATGAAAACAGCATATCTTTTTAAAATTACGGCAATCTAACTTTTTTAAGATATTTATTGTTAATAACCAAAACTTTATATCTTTGTATAGTTGTATGATATTTGTCACGTTTTTATTCACATCAGAACCTTTTACATAAACATATGAAGAATGTTCCCAGTGTTCCGTATAATGAAGATGTAAACCTCTTGCAGTTTGACATTTTTAAACCCTTGAATGAAGATGAAGCCAAGGAGTTGAAAGAGTTGATAAGCTGTTTCCGGTACAAACGAGGAAGCACGGTTTATAATGAAGGCAGCAGGATTAACGGAACCTATATTGTTATAAAAGGAATAGTAAAAATTTACAAGACCGGTTTCGACGGAAAAGAGCAGATTATTCGTTTTGCCAAAAAGGGAGATCTTATCGGATTCAGGTCGGTGATAAGTAATGAGCTTGCTTGTACTACTTCCGAAATAATTGAAGAAGCAATTTTATGTTATATTCCGGGAGAAGAGCTTACGAGGCTTTTGAAGGAGAATCCTGAATTTTCAATGGCTCTGATGAAGCTTACCTGTAAAGAGCTTGGGGAGTCAAATAAATTTCTTACCGATATAGCACAGAAAACGGTACGTGAACGTCTTGCCGAAGTTTTACTTTTATTGATGGATGAGTTTGAGCTGGATGACGATAACACTTTGCAAATATCGCTGACACGAGAAGAGCTGGCTAACATGGTTGGTACGGCAACGGAGTCGGTTATTCGCTTATTGTCAGAGTTTAAAGCTGATAAGCTGATTGAACTGAACGGGCGTAAAATAAAATTACTTAATATTCCGAAACTCATTAAAATCGGGAATGTTTATATTTAATAGACTTTAAGGATTAAAAATTAAAGGTTGCTTTTTGACGGCAACCTTTTTTATTGTCATTTGGTAATACATATTTTCAAAGGGGGAATTGCGAGGTCTTTTGTACCTCTTGAGGAGCCGGTTGAAATATTTTCATCTTCCGGTTTTTCATTTTCTTTTAGTATGGGAAACAATGCTGAAAGTATGGCTGCTCCGGTAGGTGTAAAAAGTTCAAAATCAACGGGGCCTGATTTTACGGGAATATTAAATTTTTCAATAATATTTTTTGTAGCAGGTGCGGGAACGGGCAAAGTTCCGTGCGAGAATGTAATCATTCCGCCTCCGTAGCTTACCGGAGCTGTAAGCACAGCTCTTATTCCCGTATCAAGAAGTTGTAATCCCATTGCTGCTCCCGTAATGTCAATAAGAATATCCTGGGCTTCGTGGAGAAACGCTTCAGATTTATTGCTATGGTGGTGATGATGTCCGTGTTTATGTGTGTGATGATGATGGTCGGTAAGAAAGGTGTTCTCACTGTGTGCTTTTATCTCGGCATCAATCAGGTTTTGTAAGGCAACCATACCAAAGCCTCTGTATTTTTCTGTTATTTCCAGTTCTTCAAAGATTTCAAGTAATAAATGTCTGGCATCGTGTCCCGGCAGATGATTGTCGTTATGCTTAAGTTTCATTAACAATCGTGTTGCATTATCGTGAGTTGATGTGATCGAAATGTCAGCCTTTCCTATTTTTGAAGCAGCAAGCTTTAAGGCATTAAGCATCTGGTCTTTCCCGGCTCCTGCCGATATCAGTGCAGCTGAAAACATATCGCCGGCAAAACCTCCGGTCGGGTTTATGTATAGTTTCATGATTATAGTTTTTATGCAAATAAATTATAAATACAATGTCATATCCTCATCTTCTGTTTTCAGGAATGGAGCAACGGCTCTATTGTATATTCCGTGAACATAAGCAATTGCCATTCCATAGTTTGTCACAGGTACCTGTTTCTCTTTGGCCGGTTTTAGTCTGTTGATAAGTTGTTTTCGTGTAATCATACAACCTCCGCACTGAATAACAAGTGAGTAATCGGTGATATCCCTGTCGATTTTATCAAGTCCAGCTACAACATCAAATTCAAGTTTTTTCCCGGTATAATTTGACAACCATCTGGGAATTTTCACCCTTCCGATATCGTCGCATGAGACATGATGTGTACAAGATTCGAGCAGAAGGACCCTGTCTCCGTCTTTAAGCATGTCAATTTTGGGTGTTCCTTTCAGATAACTTTCAAAGTCGCCTTTAAAATGAGCCAGAAGAATACTGAAGCTTGTTAAAGGGATATCTTTTGGTATCGAAGCGTCGGCTTTCAGGAATATCTGGCTGTCGGTTACGGCGAGTGCTGGTTTTATTCCGGTTTTTTTTAAAAAAGCATCAACTTCACGTTCTTTAAGCACAATACAAACGGCATCATTATCCAGTACATCTCTGATTGTTTGTACCTGAGGTAGTATCATTCTTCCTTCGGGAGCTTCAATGTCGATGGGTGTGATAAGTAGAACTATATCCCCGTAAGATATAAGATCGCCCAGTAAAGAAGGATTGGTGTATGCCGATTCTGGAATTGCTTGCTTGATCTCTTTTACAAGAATATCAACATTTCCGTTGTTTTTATCGAATCTTATTACCGATTCCGGTTTGTATTTGGTTTTTATACTTTCCAAAAACTCCTCACTGGCAGGAGTAATGTCTTCTTTGTTATGGATTATTAAAAAAGGAGTGTCATATTTTTTAAACATACCAATAAGCTCCTCTTCTTCTTTTCCGAAAACATTTTCAGCAATTACAAGAATTGCCAAATCGACGTGCTTAATGGTTTCAAGGGTTTTGTTTATTCTTTTGTCTCCCAGTTCTCCTATGTCGTCAATGCCTGCAGTATCAATGAGTATAACCGGGCCGAAGCCGGTGATTTCATATGATTTTTTTACAGGGTCGGTGGTTGTACCCGGAGTGTCTGAGACAATAGCTGTTTCCTGTCCGGTAAGTTTGTTAATGAGAGTGCTTTTACCGTAATTTCTTCGTCCGTAGATTCCTATGTGAGGTTTTCTTTCTCTGCCCATTTGTTGAGTTTTTACAAAAGTAACGAAATTTGCAGGTTTAATAATACTGAACTGCGCAGCTTTAACACACAACTCTCATTAAATTTTATAAATGCAGGCCGGATTGGTTAACGGTTATGTTGTTCCCCTTTTTGTAACCAAGAAAACATATGATGAGCATTGTCGCTAAACTGTTTATTAAACCAAATTTGTGCAGTCGGGCTGAGATAGCTCGGGACCGGCTTATTTAGAAATACACCATTCTGGATATTTGCCCCAAAGGATATCGTTTTTATTGCCCGGTTCAGGCTAAAATCAAACATGGAATCAGAACTGCCTGATTGTGGTTTTTTATATCATCTCAGTAAGTCATTTTATTATTTATCCGGGAAAATGTATACTCCATGTAAGTGAGTTTTCTTTCGGTTTAAATGTAACTTTAAGCAGGTTTATATCCGGATTTTCACATACTGATGTGCCAGACGATGAGGTTACTTTTAGTTCTTTCGGACTTAGCATTGCCGGGGTATAAATGAAAACTGAATATTCACTTTCGGGGATGACTTCGGATTTTCCGCTTATTGTTTGTGAAGCCATATCCCACTTATATTGTTTAATGCTTAATGCACCTGAAATATGACGAGAGGTAGCTATAATTACCGGATAATATGTTTTTTTCCTGATGATAAGAGTGAGGGTTCCATGCGATGGAACTGTCTCTTCAATTATACTGTCATTAATGATTACCATCTTTTCGTTCCAGAAGTCAAAAGCAATATAGCCGGAGTCTTTGTAAAGCCCCAGGTCACTGTACAGATTAAGAGATTTGAGGGTGTCAGTTTCTCCCCAGTTGTAAAGTGAAACCACATCGTACTGACCGGTAACGCTGTTCACTTTTAGGTCCAGAGCCTTGGGGAATGATGCTGGTTTGGGGCAGCATTTGGGTTTTGTTTTGTACGGATACAGGTCTATAGCCTTTATAGGCATTGCCGGCATTGTTTTTTTATACAGCTGTAATTTTTCATCCGGAAGCGGCTTAACCAAATCCGGAAATTGTTTTGCCCAGCCAATATGGTATTTGCTGTTTAGGAATTTTTCAAGACGTTCTTTTGTAAAATCTGCTACAAAATCGGAGAATATGTATGCCTGTCCCGACAGGGCAATGGTTGTTACTATTGTTTTACCCTCTTCCATTGTAAGAGGGTCGCGCACCATAACGTCATCGGGATCTGACCACCATGTGATTCCATTAAGATAGTTAGCGCCAAACAGAGAGTTGAAGAAGGTCTGCATGCCTCCCGACCAGTGGTTTTTTCCGAACCAGCTGGCATAATCGTCACCTCCGGTACGTGAGCCGTCGAAATAATTAAACCCGACTCCTACTTCGTGCATTGCACATCCAAGCAGATATCCGTCATTTCCCAGTTTATTTCGTAATACATCAAGTGTTTTACGATAAACTTCACGACTGTTCATTTCTGGATTAAAAGCATTTTCTCTGTTTTTTTCAAAAAAATCCATCCACGTTCCCCATCCGCCGGCTTTTATGTAACCAAGTCCCCATTTGTTTACGAGTGTGTCCATCAGCGGCTTAAGGTGTTTCTCAATAACATCGGGGTTTGTATAGTCAAGACGTTTAACTGTTTTATCAGCCGAACAGCAAACAGGAGACAGGTTTCCGTTTTTGTCTTTCAGATAAAAGTTTTCCGGGTATTTACCGTTGGCCATTGCAGGGTTTTCGTAATTTGCCCCGTAAATATTCATCCAGAGTCCGGGAGTGAATCCTTTGGATATAACATGGTCAAACCATGCTTTACCTCCTTCAGGATAAAGCTCTTTATTCCATTCAAGCCAGTTTGCTTCGGGGCCTCTTGTATATGCCGCATCCAGTTGAATGTATTTTACTCCGTATGATTTAAGTTTCATGGCAATAGCATCTGTTTCGGCAAAAAGAGACTCTTCTGTCGGGCTCATATAATAGCAATACCAACTGCTCCATCCTGTTGGTGCGGTTCTGAATCGGTCGGCAATAGGTGAATATGCCGGTTTATATCCTTTCAGTTCATATTTTGACAAGCCAACAACATCATCGTAATAATTTCGAATGAGAGTAATTTCGTTTCCGTCATCAGGTTTAATGGTAACATTCATCAGGACTGGTTCGTTTTCGTTTCTTTTAAGACTGCTGTTGCTGGCAAACCTGATCATGATGTCCGTTTTCATATCAAAAAGGTTATGGATATTTGCTGCAGAAACAAACCCCATCTGGGTGTACATTACGTCGTTATCCTGCTCTGCAGTTCTAGCTGGTATTCTTTTTTCTCCTGCAGGTGCAATACCTGTAATTACGGCTTCTGTCACGTCGGGAGCAATGTTGATACCCTCTTCGGTAACAGTTATCTTCCAAACTGATTGCGGATTTGAACTTTTAATTGTGAGGTCTGATACACCTTTTTCCACATTCCACTCTGTTACCTGTTTCAGTATACCCAGCTCTTCAATATTCAGTTTGACATTTTTGAGTACTATTCCAAGGTCATTATTTGTTATTGTTAATATTCCGTTTTTATTGTTTGTTTGGATTGACCAGCCGTTAGAATCAAGTCTTTCTGTTTTGTTGCAAGAGGTGAGTAGCAGTAATGAAAATAGTATCAGCAGTACTGGAAAAGTTCTCATGGTATGTATGGATTTTATATCATTAAAATATCAATTTCTTCATCTAAAGTACCTTTCCTTGTTTTGTCACCGTTCCATAATCCTTTTTCCAGAAGTATCTTTTTTAAGATAAGAAAGTAGGTTAAAGGGAATTCATCTTTTTGCCATTTTTGTTCATAGTTTAACAGTCCTGTATTTTTTAGAAAATTGTCTAATTCAATAATAATGGCAGGATAGAATTCATTGAGTTTACAGAATTGGTTTATTCTCAATGTTCCTGTGCTATCGTCAAAGAAATCTGTATACTCGGTTACTTTGATGTTTATAATGTCACCATCATGAGTTGAAAGAATCCATTTATAGCTTTTTTCATCTCCATACCACTCTATTTGATGAACATTGTCTTCGTCCCATAAATGGGAGGGGTCAAAAACAAGGGAGACCATGCCACGTAGCAAATCAGCCAGCGGATTGCCGGTGTTTGTAATTAAATAACTGACAGATTGATCTCCGATTCCGAGCATGCCTTCTGCAACTCCGGGACCGGTCAGTTTATATTTGAAAATAACAGGATTAGTCATTCCTGAAAATAAGGTTTGGTTTAGGGTTATATAATGACTGAATTATTTTTACATTGGTATAAATATATAAAAAAATGTTTATAATTTGTCAGGTAGGCAGGTATTATGTTAATTGATAATGTCATCAATACTATAGCCTAATTTGAGGAGTGCTTCAGGAGAGAGTATCTTTTTTATCTTTTTTTCTGGTATAATTCCCAGTGTAGCATTTGCTTCAAAAACATCGATGTTTTCAGAATTCATTAATCTGGAAATTTCAGAAGCTTTGTGATATCCTATGTATGGAATAAGTGCTGTTACTACAGACGGACTTTTCAGAACATTTTTATATGAAGAGTCCGGGTTTTTAATTTTCAGGCCGTCAAAAAGGTTGTTAGTTAGTGTTTTGTTTGCGGCTGTTAAGATTTTTAAGGAATCGATAAGGGCATGACCAATAAGAGGAAGGTATGCATTAAGTTCAAGAGTGCCAAGTCCGGCAAGATGTGTAATCAATTGATTGTTGGCATATACTTTATGTGCGGCACTGATAGCAAATTCAGATATTACCGGGTTGATTTTTCCCGGCATAATTGAGCTTCCTACCTGCTTTGGCATAAGTTTTAGATTCCGGTTTTTAAACAGGTCGGATCCGAGTAGCCGTATGTCGGAGGCTATTTTTTCAATGTTAGCAGCATGTGCATTCAGGATAGCATGTACTTCGACCAATGCATCCAGGTTAGATGTTGTATCGGACAGGTTTTCTCCTCTGGTAACAGGCAGGTTTGTGAGCCTTTGCAGTTCGTTGGTAACCTGTAGTATGAAGAATCTGGGTATGGCAAGTCCGGTTCCGATTGCCCCGCCACCTAGATTTACCTCTTTTATACGTTCAAAGCATTTTGAGATTCGCCACCAGTCACGGGAAAGAGCGTTGTTGAAACTACTGAACAGCTTATCGTAGGAGGATGGTACTGCCTCCTGCATCTGTGTGTACCCCTGACGGATAATGTTTCGTGTTTCCGATTCAATTGATTCAATACTTTTTCGCAAGCGGTTTATTTCTTCTTCCAGTTCTTCGAGCAGTTTCATTGATGCAATTTTAAGTGCTGTCGGAATTACATCATTGGTTGACTGAAAAACATTTGCCTGTTCAATCGGGTCGATAAGATGGTATTCGCCCGGCTTGTTTCCTGTTTTTATTAAAGCAACATTGGCAATTATTTCATTTATGTTCATGTTAATCGAAGTTCCTGCTCCCCCCTGAACAGCAGGGACTATGAACTGATCAAAATATTTGCCTTCACTTACTTCTGCCGCTGCTTTTTCAAGGGCATTAATATACTCTTTGTTGATGAAGTTATGAGGGATTTTTGATGTGTCGTACTTTTCTTCTACTGCATATCTGAATTTGCGATAAGTGATGTAACAGGCCTGTTTAACCATACCTGCGGCTTTGTACCACTCGATGTGAAAAGCAGTATTATCGGGAAAATTCTCACGGGCTCTGAGGGAATGTATTCCGTACAATGCTTTTTGCGGAATCTCTTTTTCTCCGATATGATCTTTCTCTTTTCTCATAAGTGTATTATCAGCAGGTAAGCAAAGCTGTCATGCAATTGGTTTTGCGTATGCCTCAACGTCGTTGCGGGTGATTTTTTCGTTACAAAGTATAATTAATCGTTCAATTACATTGCGGAATTCACGAATATTTCCCGACCAGTTAATTTCCTTGAGAGCCTCAATTGCCGAGTCCTCAATTTCTTTTGGCGGTATCCCGAGTTCGTTGCTGATAAGTTCGTTGAAGTGTTTAGCAAGAAGCGGTATATCTTCTTTTCGTTCGTTTAAAGAAGGCACGTGGATAAGTATAACACTCAAACGGTGATAAAGGTCTTCACGGAAGTTGCCTTTTTTAATTTCTTCCTGCAGGTTTTTATTTGTTGCAGCAAGAACACGAACATCAATTTTTATTTCTTTATCGCTGCCTACACGGCTAATTACGTTTTCCTGTAAGGCTCTCAGTACTTTGGCCTGTGCAGCAAGGCTCATGTCGCCAATTTCATCCAGAAAGATTGTACCTCCGTTGGCTTGTTCAAATTTTCCTTTTCTCTGTTTGATGGCGGATGTAAAAGCTCCTTTTTCGTGGCCGAACAGTTCACTTTCGATAAGTTCTGACGGAATAGCGGCACAGTTTACTTCCACAAACGGACCGTCGGCACGGTTGCTTTTTTCGTGCAGCCATCGTGCAACAAGTTCTTTCCCGGTGCCGTTACTTCCTGTTATCAAAACTCTTGCATCGGTGTGGGCCACCTTTTCAATCATGTCTTTAACCTTTCTGATGGCATCAGAGTCACCAATCATCTCATAGGTCTTGTTTACTTTTCGCTTAAGAGTTTTAGTTTCAACAACAAGATCTTTTTTCTCAATGGCATTTCGTACAGTTACCAGCAGGCGGTTCAGGTCAAGAGGTTTTTCTATAAAATCGTATGCTCCTTTTTTTATTGCCTCTACGGCTGTATCAATATTGCCGTGTCCGGATATCATTATCACCGGTGCCTCATGTGGAATCTCCATGATCTTTTCCAGCACCTCCATTCCGTCCATGTTAGGCATTTTGATATCACAAAGCACTACGTCGGGTTTTTCATCTTTAAACATCTCTATGCCGGATTCTCCTTCTTCTGCCGTAATCACCTCGTGTTTTTCGTATTCAAGAATATCCTTCAGAGTGTTACGAATGCTTCGCTGATCATCGATTACCAGTATTTTTGCCATAGAGTTCAGAGTTTGTGGTTAATTATTTGATGTATGGTACCTTCTTTTAATGCAAAAGAGCATTGCCACACTTTTTCTAAATTAAATTCCCGGAGTATGAAATTAATAAAAATTGTGGCTAATACAATTGTATCTACTCTGTGAACTACCATTTTTTTCATTTTCAGTCTTTCTCTGAATGTTGAAACAAGAAGTTTACTGTGCAGTTCATTAAAATGTTTGACAGATACAGGATATGAGGTTGCCTGCATGACATCGAAGTGCGGATGATGTACTGCAGCTATCATTGCGGCAATGGTGTCAAAAGATCCACTGGCGCCGATAAGTGTTTTAATTTTCATTTCACTGGTTGCCTTGAATAAAGGTTTTAATTCGCTTCTGAAATGGTTTTCAAGATTTTTTATTTCCTGTTCCGTGATTGGATCGGATGGTTTAAACTTGTCGAGCAGACGGGCGACTCCCAGGTTGAAACTGTATTCCCACTTCACACCTTCTTTGTCGGCAATAATGAATTCATTACTGCCACCTCCAATATCCAGTATCATAACAGGATCTTTGCCGATAGGAACAACCTGTTTTACACCGTCAAAAATCAATCTGGCTTCAGTTTTACCATCAATAATTTTTATGTCGAGTCCGAACTCTTTTTTCACCATAGACAAAAATTCGTGTTTGTTTGATGCATCACGCATTGCGGAGGTGGCAATACATATTGTTGAGTCAGTGTTGTATCGTTTTATCGTATCCAGGTGAATCCTTAAAGCTTTCATCCCGCGTTCCATGGCATCGGGAAGTATCATTTTTGAGTTGATTCCGCCTTTGCCCAGTTTGGCCGGATATGCCGTTTCCAGGATGATTTTATAAAAACCTTCATTGCTGATGTCGGCAATCAGAAGATTGATAGTGTTTGTTCCTATGTCAATTACAGCAGTTCGCATAAAGCAATATTTTGATTGTGGTGTAAAGTTAAAATGTTTAGGCGAAAAGCCGTAGCAAATGTTTACAGGTAAACAGAAATAATAAAAGAGTAAAAAGATTCTGTGTCGTTTTTTTTATTGTCGATGTGCTTTGACCAGGTGGGGTGTTACATATTTTTATCAGTCTGGTTGCAAAAGCTGCTTCAAACACAAAGTTTTTGAATTATTATTTCCGGGTAAAAAAACATTGTTTAATGTAGAATTATACGAGGGTGTCTGAAGAGTTAATTGTAAACGTAGTTGCGAATTTGGTTTTACAGAGTGAAGCCTGACTGTCCAATGTTTTGGGCAAGCCGGCCCGCCTGACCCAAAAAATATCGGGCAGGCAGGTAATTTCAAAGCGGATGAAAACGATATTCATTTCATCATATACTCACTATGTTACAATAACCTGGGGTATACCCATTAAATGAAGACTCTTCAGATATCCTCGTATGTTTTATTTTCCCGAATAACGGAACCATTTCCATATCTCTTTGTAAGTTATTTTTTTTCCGTACATGAGAATACCTGTGCGGTAAATCCGTCCGGCAAACCAGGTTGTGAAAATAAAGCTTACAGTTAAAATTGCCATCGATAAAATCACTTGCCACATTGGTATCTGAAACGGGATACGGGCCATCATTACAATTGGCGAAGTGAAAGGTATCATTGAGAACCAGAAAGCAATATCGCTTGACGGATCACGGAATGCAGCCATGGCGATATAAATTGAAAGAATCAACGGCATTATTATTGGCATTACGAACTGCTGGCTGTCGGTTTCATTATCTATTACGGCACCAACGGCAGCATACAGTCCGGCATACAGCAGATAACCTGCAATGAAGAAAAAGAAGAAAGCAAGTATTGAACCGGCGATGTCAATAGCCTGTGCTTTTTCCATTATTTTAGTAAACTCTTTAGCAAAATCGGAGTTTGTTGCTGCATTTTCATCATCTCCCTGTTGAGCCTGAACCACTTCAATCTGCTTGTCCATTCTGGTGGGCATCTCTCCGTCGGGGAAAACTGCAAACTTGATTCCTGTTATAATTATTATAGTGAATATAACCCAAAGCAGAAACTGTGTAAGGGCAACCATTGCAATTCCTATTATTTTTCCCATCATCAACTGAAACGGTTTAACGGAAGATATTATGACCTCAACTATGCGGTTTGTTTTTTCTTCAACCACCCCGCGCATAACCTGAGTGCCGTACATAAGAACGAAGAAATAAATGAGCATGGCAAAAACAATGGCTGCAATCATTGTTAATTCGGTAGAACTCTCTTTTTCAGTTCCTTTTTCCCCAAGCTGGATTGTTGAGACATGAACCTTTGTACTATTGATGTCTGCGATAATTTCATCCAGTCCGTCGATATTGAATGATTTAAGTTTCTCTTTTTCCAGAAATTTCTCCAGGTCGTTTCTGACATGTTGTTTCATGTCGATTGTAACCGGTGTTTCCGAATATATTTTTACGGCATCGGGATTTTTGAGCAAGTCGTCGCTGATTATAACATAGGCGTCGTATCCCATATTTTTGAAATTTGACTTAAGATTATTTTCATTTGTTTCATCAAGCCAGGTGAATTTCATAAACTCGGTATTGCTGATTGCATCTTTGTACTTCCGGGTATGGTCGATAACGGCGATGTGTTTTTCCGATGTACTGTCGAGAGATGCCAGCCATGCGGGAAGAACAAACATGGCCGCAAACAGAAGCGGACCGATGACGGACATAACTAAAAAACTTTTTTTCTTTACTCTGGTAGTATATTCTCGGCTTATAATTAATCCTATTTTATTCATAACTGAAATGTTTTGTTTTGGTTGGGAATTGTCGTGCTAAATTTGTTTAGTACTATAATACTGCCTGTTTTTCGTAAACTGAAGCCGTGTTACTTTCATTTACAACTTTAATGAATATTTCGTTCATGCTGGGCAGGAGTTCAGTAAGTCCGAGTATGTCAACCGAATCAACAATGTTTTTCAACAGTTGATTTATAGTTCCGTCTTCACCCATTTCAATATAGGCTTTGGAAAAATGCGGAAGGTTTTTTATCTCTCTGATTTTGAAGGGCCGGCTGATTTTGTTTGACAGTAGTTGTTCATCTCCTTTGAAGTTCAGTTCAATCAGGTGTTCTTTATAGTCTTGTTTTATATTTTCAACAGCACCGTGAAGTATGGTTTTTGAATTATTTATCAGGGTAATGTGGTCGCATAATTCCTCAACCGATTCCATATTGTGAGTCGAGAAAAGAATGGTTGCTCCTTTTTCACGCAGTTCAAGAATCTCATTTTTCAGCATATTGGTGTTTATGGGATCAAACCCGCTGAAAGGCTCATCGAATATCAGAAGTTTCGGTTCGTGCAGAATAGTAACAATAAACTGTATTTTCTGCTGCATTCCTTTCGAGAGTTCTTCCACTTTTTTATCCCACCATGCCTGTATTTCAAATTTTTCAAACCAGTATTTCAGTTTTTTCAATGCATCGTTGCGGCTTAATCCTTTCAGACGTGCAAGGTAAACCGCCTGTTCGCCTACTTTCATTTTTTTATACAATCCTCTTTCCTCGGGCAGGTATCCTATGTTGTAAACATCTCCGGGGGCAAGCGGCCGGCCGTTTATCAGAATTTCTCCTTCGTCGGGACCGGTTATTTGATTTATAATGCGGATAAGGGTTGTCTTTCCTGCTCCGTTCGGGCCTAAAAGCCCGTAAATTGAGTTTTCTGGCACTTGCATGTCTACATGATCGAGTGCCGTGTGATTGGCAAATTTTTTTACTACTTTTTTTGCTTCTAAAAAGTTCATATCATTGGATAGGTTAATAGATAAATTTAAAGTTTAAATATATTGCTATTTGATGAAAAAATTATGTATTGTAAAATAATTATTTGCAAAGTTTTTCTCGGTTTTGTAGTTTTGTCTAAACTAAACCGATTTAGTAATGAAAACTATTTCTCTTCTTGGATTGGCCCGTCAGGCCGGTGTCAGTAAAACAACAGTTTCTCTGGTTCTTAACGGCAAAGCCGAAAAGTATAATATAAGCCGAAAAACCATTGAAAAGGTGCTGGCATTGGCCAGGGAAAAAAACTACAGGCCCAATATACTTGCCCGGAGTTTCTCCATGGGTAAAAGCATGAGTATAGGCTTTGTTACTTCATACGGGAGGTTTTATGTTTCAGGAAAAGTAATATCATTGCTAGATAAAATATTTGGTGAAAAAGGGTATAGGCTGGTACCAGTGTTTACAGGCAAAAACAGGTCTGCGGAAGTGCTGACAGAGGAGCTTATTGAGAGGGGGGTTGATGCTGTATGCTTTTTTGGATACAGAAGTCAAGAGAGCTCTGATTTATTGAATCAAAGAGGTGTTCCGTTTGTGGTGCTTGATGTTGATGAGTGTGATGAGAATGAGAATTGTGTTATGTTTGATGCCGACCAGGGAGTAAAAAAACTTATCGGTTTTTGGTATACACACGGTAAAAGAACCATAGGCTATATCGGACTCAGCAACGGAAATAATATGTGTAGATTAAGCTATGCAGAGAATTATGTCGAAAGGTTTTCGATGAAAAATAATTTTATGATGCTCCTGAAAAACGGAGATGATGAAAAACAGATTGCTCAGTATCTTAATGAGTTAAAAGTAAAAGGGGTTAATGCGATAATGTTTGAAAACCCCGAAATTGCTTATCATTCATTAAAAATATTAAAAGAACCGGGTATGGGTTTCGAAGATATAGCATTGGGTTCTTTGGGTTATCACCAGGCTTTTGATGTGGCAGCAAAAAATATTGTTTATGTGGATTTATCATATGAAAAGATGGTGAAAGCATCGGCGGAATTAATGGCTGATATTCTACAGGAAAAGACGCCGGGAGTGAAGAAGCTGAAGATTGACACCACTCTGAATCAATAACATTCTGATTCGGGGCTTTGTAAATTAACAGTTATAAAGTAGTTTTGCACGATTTTCGAAACGGTGGATAAAATGCCGTAAAAACAGACAGCAGAATGAGAAAAGTAGTAGCGAAATTCGGGGGATCGAACCTGAAAAAAAAGGAGGATATTTTAAAACTTGTAAGAGTCATCAGAGCATACAACCGTCCTATGGTGATTGTTGTTTCGGCTTTTTACGGTATTACAAACCGGTTATTGAAGACTCTGGAGGCAGTAAAGCACGATGAGGATGAGATACGCACACTGACCGATTTTCTGCTGTCGATGAAAGAGGAGGTTATACACGAGCATTTTGATGATGGGAAAATAGCCCGTGATACGATGAAGGAAGTTGAACAACGGGTTGCAGAGTTAAAAAGATATCTTACCGGAATTCATTATATCGGAGAGGCTCCGGAGTTTGTTGAAGATGTGGTGTTGAGTTACGGGGAACGACTGAGTTCTCTGTTGCTTACATCGATACTGAGAAGTAACGGAATAGATGCAGAGGAGGCATTGCCGGAAGAGATGCCGTTGATAACTGATGGTGAGTTTGGTAATGCTACTGTGGATTATCAAAGAGCATCGGAAGGTGTGAAGAATCGTTTGGCAGATGATAAGATTTATGTTGTACCCGGTTTTTACGGAGTGTCGCAGGATGGAAAGGTAACCCTGCTCGGACGAGGAGGCAGTGATTATTCGGCCGCGGCACTTGCACGTTGTCTTGATGCGGAATCGCTTGATGTATGGAAAGATGTGGAGGGATTTATGAGTGCGGACCCCAAGCTTGTTGATGAACCGGTTTTGATAAGAGAACTTACCTATACCGAAGCTGCCGAGCTTTCGTATTTCGGGGCCGGAATTCTTCATCCGCGTACGGTGGAGCCGCTTAAAAGTCCCGGAATTCCTGTTAATATTTTAAATATTGATACTTTTAAAGACAGGATAAAGTGCGGAACGGTGATAGTAGGAAAGAAAACGGTTACTGATGATATAATCAAAAGTGTTACTTACAGCGATGATTTTTGTATACTTAAACTACGGGGTGCAGGCGTGGGTGTGAAAAGAGGTGTACTGGCAAAGGTATCCGGAGCTCTTGATAAATCAGGTATTAATATCAAATCAGTTCTTACCAGTCAGATTGCAATTAACATACTGCTTTCGGCTAAGGATATAAAAAGGGCATACAGGGTTATTGAGCGCCTTGAGCTGAGTGCCATTACTGAGATTGAGGCCATTGAGCAGCTTAGTACCATTGCAACGGTGGGCGAGGGCCTTCTTGATCATCCGGGTGTTGCGGGGCGGATATTTTCTGCTTTGGCACGAAAAAATATAAATATCAGAATGATAGTTTCGGGAGCTTCATCGGTTGCCACATATTTTATTGTTGCAGCATCGGATCGGAATCCTGCTGTAAAAGCTTTGCATGAAGAGTTTTTTTAGCCTGGCACATTAGTTGTTTTCATTACTCTTTACCTGTCAGTACTTTGTCTTCGAATGAAATAATGTTGTTTTTCCACTTTTCGGGAAACTCAACTGACTGCAACAGTTTTTTGTTGAAAGCAACCATTACAGATTCACATACGGCCTTATCGTTGCCGGTATTTGCATCCTTCAGGACCTGTACCATTCGTAAACTTTTTTCACCAATGGCATAAACTGAGGTTTTCACCACGATATTATCTTCAAGAAGTACCGGCTCCATAAAATCGGTTTTAACAGAGGCTATTATCAGAGTGTTTTCTCCTGTTTTAAGTTCTCCATCAAGCACCTTCTGCAGATAGTACAGTCGTCCCAGATCAAAATATTCCTGAAAAACGGCATTGTTTACATGTGCAAAAACATCGAGATCGTTGAAACGTATTTGTACTGGAGTTGTATGTTTGAAATTAATTTTTTCGTATTCCATTTTTATACGATTTACAGATTCTTTAATATGGATTATTCTCTTATAACTGTTACTTCTCCTCCCTTTCCGAGTTTAATGATACCGGAAGGAGCTGATTTTTGTATAGAATCCTGTTTGTACTCTACCACGTAATCCACCAGGTTGATTATTTTATTGTCTATTTCACTGAAGTTGCCGGGTGCAGGTTTACCGCTTATATTAGCTGATGTTGATACAACAGGAATACGAAACCTTTGACACAGGGAGCGGCTGAACTCTTCGTTTGTAACTCTGATTCCTATAGAGCCGTCCGGCGCAATAAGATTATCAGCAAGGTTCTTTGCACCCGGATAAATTATTGTCAGCGGCTTATCTGCAACATCAATCAAATCCCAGGCTATTTCCGGAACTTCATCAATATAACTGTTTAGCTTAGCCGGATTGTCAATAAGAACAAGCATACTTTTAGAGTCATCCCGTTGTTTTATTTTGTAAATTCTTTCAACGGCATCTTTGTTTGTGGCATCACAGCCCAGCCCCCAGATAGTATCTGTAGGATAAAGGATTATTCCTCCTGCGCGCAAAACTTCCACAGCTTTTTTTAAATCGTTATTCATCCGGATTTATTTTTGAAATACAGAGATATATAAATTAAATGAAAAGATTATTAATCATCGTCATCATCGTTACCGGCAAATGCTTCAGGGTAGTCCTCTTCTTTACGAAAAGAGTACCACACTATGTGATTCAATAATTCGTCTTCACCGGCATCAATGCCTTTTTCAGCAAGTCTCGCAGATTGTTTGGCATAAAACAGTTCTTGTCCTTTTAGTGCTGTTTGTTCCGGATTCATTTCATTTAGCGGTATTCGGTTTTTCTCGTATTTATATTCTGACGTGTCAGGAGTTTTGGTAAATACGTCGGTCATGAGGTCAGCTGTGGCATCTTCGATATTCATCGGAGGTAAGCCCAGTATTTGTTCAATGGTTCTAATCATTGATGTCTGGTTGTAACTGGTTGATATTGTTTTTCCTGTTTTTGAATACGGACTGATGACTATTCCTACTGTACGATATGCAGAAATATGATCCCAGCCGGCCTGTGAATCATCTTCGGTTACAAAAATAACAGTATTTTTCCAGAATTTACTTTCTGACACTGCCTGTATTATTTGTCCTAAAGCTAAATCATTGTCGGCAACCATTGCCCTCATTGTGGGAAATCCGGGAGCAGTACCTGCGGTATGATCATCAGGCAGTGCCATAATAATGAGTTCAGGTAATTTATCACCTTTCATTTTCTCGTATTCTTTTAGTTCCGTAATAAATGCCGAAGCTCTCATTATATCAGGAAACCGGTGGCTGTCGTATGAAGGATAAATTGGAGAGAGAATTCTTTTAACTCTGTCGATTGTTGTGTAGTTTTTAAAATGAATTTTTTTGCCGGCAATAAAGCTGTTGTATATATCAGACCAGCTTTTGTTTCCGAAATCGACAGGTTTTGCAGCTTCACCATAAATACGTACAGTTTTTCCATGGTCGATTGCATTATCCCATATAAATCCTGTTTTGGGATATGCCATAGCATCGTATAAAACGTGTGTATAGCTTCTGAACCATGCACGAACATTTTTTTCAACATAATCAGTAACAATGGAAGCATCTGTCCATAAATGTCCTTCTGAGGAACATTTCCCGGAAGCCATATACCGGTCCAAAAGAACATATTCACGGGCAAGTTTATGAATATTCGGTGTTATATTTTCTCCGAATGCACAAAGATACGGTTCCCCGTCTCCTTCAGTCATATCGCCCAGTATCTGGTCATAAGTTCTGTTTTCTTTTATGATGTAAATTACATGTTTAAATACTGACGGCTCTCCTGTTCGTTCCGGTACTGGTACCGGCTCTATATCTTTGCGGGGCAACAGGTCTTTGAGTTGTAACATATTCATACGGTTGGTTTCATTGACTGTTGCCGTATATTTTTTCAATAAAGTACTGTCCGGTACCGGAATGGAAGATACTACGCCCAGCATCCGGTGACTGTTGTAATAACCAGCTGTTGATACATCTTTTCCATTGACTGATGTGGAATAACCTTTCTGCTCATTGTTTACGGTGAGTCTTGCTCCTGTACCTTCCAGATTTGCGACATATAATCTGTTCTTTTTATCTGAAAGAATAATGCCGGCCGGATAAGCTGCTGTGGGAATATATCCGCTTACAATGCTTTGATACTCTTTACTTGTTGATGATGCATTTTTACCAAGGGTAATAACGGCAATTGCATTGTCCATTCCTGCCGACACATAGAGCTTTTGGCCGTTTTTACTAATTGCAAGTCCATTTGGGGAATCGCCGAAAAATGGATTGTTCTCCTGCATAAGTCTTATTGGAATCTTTTCTGTAACTTTATCTGAGTCAGTACTTATAACCGAAATATAGTCATCATTTCCATTAGCTACGTAAATAAATTTCCGGTCGGGAGAAGAGATGATATCATTAGGGTGCAAACCGACAGGTATTTCTACAAGAAGTTTACCGTCATCGGGTGAAAAAACGCTTACGGAACCGCAATTTACCGCACCTGTTAAAGAATCAACGTTAGCATTATCCCAGGGTATTCCGGCAACTGATTTCTCACCGGGATTCGGTTTGCTGCCCGACCAGTTGCTCACATACAATTTCCCTGAAGCAAATACAATTCCATAAGGTGCCAGACCTGTTGAAACCTGCCATAGTGTTTGTCCTGTTCTTATATCTGTTTTAATCAGTTTGTTGTTTCCGTTGATAACGGCATAAAATACAGAGGGGTTGTTTATGTCTGAAAAAGCAATTTCATTCGGGATTGCAGCATGAGTGGTTTTTTTATTACCGAACTTATACTCCTTAACCGGAATTAACTTTGAGCCGTCCCATAAAGCTTTTATAATTGCATTACGAACACTCCAGAACAATGTAGACCGGCCGTTAATATTTTTACAGCTAATACCGGAATATGTATTAATGTTTTTAAGGCTGTCCCGTACAGAAAACCTGTAAACAACAGAATCGGTATTTGCGTTTAAAATTAAAATACAGAAACGCCCTTCGACTGCAATCAGGTTGCTGTCAGGTGAGAACGTTAAATCCAGCGCATGGTTTTCAAGTGCCGAATCCCCGAAAAAAATCAGCTTTCCGGCAGGTTTCAGTACTTTGTTGTATGGCATTTCAATCTTATTATCATTGTGTCCTGATTTATAGTATATAATAAAACCGCCATACAATGAGATAAGAAATATGAGAATAAAAACGGAGGCAGTTCTAAATGGAAAGCCGGAATGTTTCATTCTGTTTGAAGTTTAAGTTTGTATATATGTAAAAATACTAATAAAATAATTAAGATGTTCAGATATAAGCTCCTACTTTAACATTAGGTAGGAGCCGTCTAAAAAGTAAGTTTTCTCGCAAAGGCGCAAAGATACAAAGAAGAAACTACATTGTAAATCAAATATTTAACTTCGCGATCATAGCGCCTTTGCGTGAGATCTCTATCCTTTTTTATTTTTTTTAGACAGCCCCGATGTTTGTTGTTTGTAGTTGAAGATAGGTGTTTTTGTAGTTTGCTTTTACATCTCTTTTAGGTATGTTTGCGCCTTATATGTACAGGTCGTCATATCCGGCAGCAATTGATTTAATATTGTTGTTATGTGGATGATAGGAGAAAAATTCAAATAATGGATATTCTGATATTTATAATATCGTTTGTTGCTTCATTTGTTATGTCGCTTGGAGGTGTTGGAGGAGCCATTATTCTTATTCCTGTGCTTATAACTCTTGGAGTTCCGCTGAATACTGCCAGGCCTGTCGGACTTTTTTATAATATTGTCGGGATGACCGGGGCAACGGTGTCGAACATTAAAAACAAACGGCTTGATGTAAGAGCCGGCATTCCGATTATCATCAGTTCTTTCTTATTTGCCGGTGCAGGAGCATGGATATCAAAGTTTATACCTGAAAAAACAGTTTTGTACCTGTTTATAGTTTTCCTTCTTTTTTCGGGATTTATGTTTATGTTTCACAAAAAAAAGCCTGAGGAAAATTACAGGAATGATGTGCCGTACGTTGCACTTTTTACTATTGGCGCATTTGCAGGATTGATTTCTGGGATTCTGGGAATAGGAGGTGGTGGTATCATTTCGCCTTTGCTGCTGATGTTGGGATTTAATCCCAAGAAGATAGCAGTAATAACAGCTTTTGTGGTACCGTTCTCTTCATTGTCGGGATTTATAACTTACTGGGCAATGGGTCATGTAGACTGGAAAGTATTGATAATTGTCTCTGTTGCGGGTTATGCAGGTGCATCGCTGGGAACAGCGTTTATGCAGAAAAGATTAAATCCTCAGACCGTAAAAAAGATTCTGGCCGTAATTTTACTGCTTATGGCGGGTAAGTTGTTATTCAGTGTAATTCATTAATTAAGTGGTTCACGTTTAAACAATGAACAGAGATGTGAAAACATTTAAAATCTACTAAACTAGACGGTTTAATAATTGTTTATTAGAAAATATAAAAAATACGATAAATGAAGATACTAATTTTGTGTACAGGAAACACATGCAGGAGCCAGATGGCTGAAGGATTCTTAAAAACACTTGATGATTCTCTTGAAGTATATTCGGCAGGCACAAAGGCCGAAGAACGGGTTAATCCGAGAGCAATTCAGGTGATGAAGGAAAAAGGAATAGACATAAGTAAAGGAAAGCCGGAATCCGTAACAGAATATATCGACAAATCGTTTGATTATGTTATTACTGTTTGTGACGGAGCCCGGGATGTATGTCCTGTGTTTACTGGCAATGTTAGGCACCGGCTTCATATCGGATTTGAAGATCCTGCAGCTGCTACGGGGTCGGAAGATGAGATTATGGCGGTATTTCGTCGTGTAAGGGATGAAATATTCAGAGATTTCAAAAAATTTTATGATGAAAACATTTCTTAATCCAGGTTAACTCTTATTTGTACGACGCAGCCAGTTTGCAGTTGTATTTCTCTTATACTGCATAAATTGTGCTTAAAATCCGGAGTTTTAAACTTCTTTGTATTTAATATGTTTAAGAATTAAACTTTTTTTATGTCGCACGATCACCACCATCATAACCATGGAGAGATAAGAGGTACTCGTTTGTTCCTCACTGTTGTACTTAATGCCGGGATTACCATTGCCGAACTAGCTGGGGGTATAATCTCGGGAAGTATTTCTTTGATTTCGGATGCCATTCATAACTTCAGTGATGTTCTTTCCTTAATGATAAGTTATACTGCTAATAAACTATCGAAACGTGATGCTACCGAGAAGTACACTTTCGGATTTAAGCGTAGTGAGATACTGGCAGCTTTTATTAATTCATCAACGCTTATTGTTCTGGCTTTTTATATTCTTTATGAAGCAGTGTTGAGGTTCATTGAACCGGTTGAAGTTTCTGCAAATCTGGTAATTTGGCTTGCCTTCGGCAGTATCCTTGTAAACGGGTTGAGTGTTCTTTTTATTAAAAACGACGCTCATGGAAATATGAATATTAAGTCGGCATATCTTCATCTTTTAGGTGATATGCTTACATCTGTAGCAGTTATGGCAGGCGGAAT
>JAADEM010000150.1 GCA_013153405.1 Chlorobiota bacterium | reverse complement strand
CTCCAGTTCATCTTACGTGATGTAAGTTTTGCGACCTGTTTTCTCAGAAGCAGGTTTTCGTCTTTTTCAAGCAGCGGGTCATTTTGCAGTATCTCTTCGGCTACTTGTCTTGCGTATTGCAGCAACTGACTGTCGCGGCCCAGACTGGCAATGCGCAGTGAGAATGGCAGTCCTGATTGTTGTGTACCCTCCAGGTCACCGGGGCCGCGAAGTTTCATATCCGCTTCGGCAATCTCAAATCCGTCGGTGGTTTGGGTCATAATGCTCATTCGTTTCCGCGTCTCCTCCGACATTTTGTAGTCGGTCATCAGTATGCAGTAGCTCTGGTCGGCACCGCGGCCCACACGACCTCTGAGCTGGTGCAGCTGTGACAGCCCGAAACGCTCGGCACTTTCAATTACCATTACCGAGGCGTTGGGGACGTTTACCCCGACTTCAATTACGGTTGTTGAAACAAGTATGTGGAAGCGACCTGACACAAACTCCTGCATTGCCTCATCTTTTTCGGCTGGCTTCATCTTTCCGTGTACCATCGTTGTTTTGTATTCAGGGAATGCCTTCTGCATATACTCAAATCCTTCAGCGAGGTTTTTAAAATCCATCTTTTCGGATTCCTTGATGAGCGGATACACAACGTAAATCTGCCTGCCTTTTTCCAGTTCACTGCGAAGGAAACGGTTGAGGTTATTTCGTTTGTTATGGAAGTAGTGAACGGTTTTTATCGGTTTACGGCCCGGAGGCAGCTCATCAATGATTGAAACGTCGAGGTCGCCGTAAACGGTCATTGCAAGAGTACGCGGAATTGGTGTTGCAGTCATCACCAGAACATGTGGAGGATGGATGTTCTTTTTCCATAGCTTTGCCCTTTGTGCTACACCAAAACGGTGTTGTTCGTCAATTATTACCAGCCCCAGGTTTTTAAACTTAACCGTGTCCTCTATCAGAGCATGGGTTCCGATAAGAATATCCAGTTCACCGCTTTGCAGCTTTGCATGCAGTTCATCTCTTTTTTTCTTTTTGGTTGAACCTGTCAGCAATTCAATGGAAACATCTAATCCTTTCAGCATTTCTGAGATTGTCTCAAAGTGCTGGTTTGCCAGTATTTCGGTGGGGGCCATTAGTGTTGCCTGGTAATTGTTATCCACGGCAATCAGCATAACCATGAGTGCCACCAGTGTTTTACCCGAACCCACATCGCCCTGCAAAAGCCGGTTCATCTGCTTACCCGAGCCCATATCGTGCCTTATCTCACGTATCACCCTTTTCTGTGCATTGGTAAGCTCAAACGGAATGTTGTTTTTGTAAAAGGTGTTGAGGTTTTCGCCGACTACCTTGAAAATGTGACCTTTGATGTTCTTTTTACGTTGGTTCTTTAGCTTGAGGATGTTAAGCTGAAGATAAAACAACTCTTCAAATTTCAGCCGGAATTGTGCTGCTTCGAGCTGTTTCGGGTTTTCCGGGAAATGGGCATACCTTAGGGCCTCGTTCAGATGTATCAGCTTCAGTTTTTTTGTGAGTGGGGCAGGCATTGTTTCAGGGATTTTTTCCCTTTGGATGAGCTTGAAAAGGTTCTGCATCAATTTCAGTATTGCCCTTGAATTAAGGTATCCTTTTTTCATCTTTTCAGTCGTATTGTAAAGCGGCTGAAGTTTTGAACGGATAATTGTTTTGGCAGTATCAACCCTCTCAAGTTCCGGGTGGGCTACGTTTATAACTCCGTTGAACAGGGTTGGTTTACCGAAAACGATGTATTCGGCAGAGGGCACAATACTTTCTTTTACGTATTTTATGCCTTTGAACCATACAAGCTCCATTGTGCCTGTTCCGTCTGAGAATGTTGCGGTTAATCGTGCCTGCCGTCCTGAACCAATTGTTTTAAGCGAAGTGAATTTCCCTTTTACCTGTACATATGGCAGATTAGGGGTTAATTCCCGGACTGTATAAAACCTGCTTCTGTCGATGTACTTGTACGGGAAATAGTAAAGCAGGTCTTCATAAGTGTAGACACCGGCTTCACTTCCAAGTAGTTCAGCTTTTTTAGGCCCTACTCCCGGCAGAAATTTTATTTCGGTTGAGAGATCGATCATTATAAATCAAAAATAGCAGAAAGGTTTGGTTTTGCAAAAGGCCGCCGGTGCTTACATATAGGCGTGACTGACAGTCACGCCGGCAGTGATGAATTTTAAAATAAATATTGCGGAAAAAAATATAATACTTGTCGTATTAAACTTAATCCGTTAGTTTTACTGTGGCTTAAAAATAACAAATGAGATATATCGTTTTTGTATTTACTCTTTTTTTTTCGTTTACACTTTATGCACAAAGTGATTCCGGACATTGTGATTCTTTACGTGAACAGGGGAAATACTTGTCGGCATTCGAATGTTATCAACGTGCAGATCCGAATAATGAAAATCCGGATATTGTACTGAAAAAAGTTGAGCTGGCATTGAAATACAACGTGAAGACAGTACGAAACCACTTGTTTGCTTTTGTCGACCTGAGGGATGATGAGGATTTGCAGAGTCTGAAACAAGTTCTTAAAAACGATAGTTTTACTTTTTTTGAATTCAAAGCTGATTCTGTTTTGTTGCAGCTTCAGCGCAGGTTTCCTCATGATTACAGAATTGTAAAAGCTCTTGGTGATTTTTATTATGATACATACACTGAAATGGGCGACAGGTGGTTTATTCCTGCTAAAGAGCTTTTGAAAAAGTTTTTCAGATATTATAAAGCAGCCTATGAGCACAGGGTGTATGATGCGATGAGTTTGTATGGTATTGCTTTTTACTACAGTGTTTTTGAAAATTATAAAGAGGCGGAAAAATGGTATGACAGATCACGTGAACTTGATCCATTTAATCCATTAGTTGCATATGGAGCAGGTGTGACACAGCTGATGAGTAAGCATCCGCGTGACGGCATTGTCCCGATGAAAATTGCGTATGATTTTTTTACCGATTCACTAAAAAAGAGTGATGCCGCCAGAGTTCTGGGAATTATGTATTATAAAACCGGAAAAGAAGAGAAGGCATACGAGATGTTTAGTATAGCCGATTCTTTATCTCCGTTATATCATCCGAATCAAATGTTTTTGCTTCGTTCGCAATTGCAACTTGGTAAACGAGAACCTGCTCTGGAACTAGCCAAAGTTATTTTTGACCAGGCACCGATAGACCCTGATGTGCCTGACGAACTTCTGGAGATGTTCAGAATGGAAGGGGAGGGAAAGTTGTTGGCAACTTTATTCAAAACACTTCTTAAAGAATATCAGTATAACCCTGAAGCGAATGGTAATATCAGGTTTCATTACGGAAAACTTCTTTATCTTGAAGGGCATCACCGTAAAGCTGTACGAATGTTTAAAAAGGCACGTGAGCAGTTTGAGATGGTACTGCCGCCGGAACATCACGTATTTAAAATGCTTGACGATATGATAAAACAGATTCAGCGTCAGTAACTCTCCCGAAATTGTTGTTCGATAATAATTCTTTTTTTATATACGTGTATTGTATGAAATAATTGTCAGTTAAATACAGAAACTGACAACCTCTTGGAATGACTAAGTTTATTTTAGCAATATTTTTTGCTCTGGGTGTGCTTGCCTGTAGCAACTCTGATGAGTTATCGGTCTGTGACATAGATGTATATCAGGGTTACAGGTTTGAGTATGATGAGTATTTTAATATCACGGAAGTAGGCGCTGTTTTCAGAGCAGGTTCCAGAGAAGGAGAAAAAGTAAAGCTTGTTCCTCCGGCCTTTCTGACTGTGAATGATGAAATCTGCAGTGATTTTAATGTATCAGAGGATTTTCCTTATACGATAGATTACGAATCCCGTCTGCCAATGGCAGTGGTCGATTTCGTCGATTTTAAGGAGAATATGTATGCTCACTGTTTTATGCTCGATTCGCTAGCAACTGTTGGTGATGTGAATGTTTATACCGATAGTGTTAAGCATACTATTGTTGTTACATTTACAGGTGAATGCAAAACAGAAAATGAAACTTTCGAAATTGTTATTTCCGGCAATAATGGAAAGAGTATAAAATTTGATGTTGAGCCGGGTGAAGATAATGTTATTGTTGTTGATAATGATATTGTAGAGGAGTTTTCAGGAGAACTGGTTGAACTGAAACTTGTCAGAATCAAAACTGTTGAGCTTGAAAATATATCATCTGCAGGTGGTGATTTGCAGTTGGTTTATTCGTCTCAGGTAAAAGAAGTTCAACTATAAGTTATATCCAATATCTATGAATAAGTAAGAAGAGGATGCTGTTTTGGCAGCACCCTCTTTGTTGTTTTTATAACAGTGCATAGGTGAAAGATATGTATCCTTTTTCTCCGGTAGAGTCATAAAAATTTGTGAATCTTAATTTATAGTAATTACCGTCTCCGTCTTTAATAAAATACATGTTTGATTTATCTATCTCATAGCTCATTGAGTTTCTGTTAAACTCTTTCCATTCATAACCGATTTCATCGGCATCATCGTCAAATTCCGTGATGTCAATGTCGTCTTTCGTAATATTATTGAAAATTTCGATGTATTCTTCGTCAGTAGCTTCACCCGGTTCGTATCTGTAAGAAGAGGTATTGTTTTCAATGTTTATAAGAACACCTCTGACTTCCATGTCGAACGTTACATCACCGTCCTCAATTTCGTCTGTGTATGTTGTTATAATTAAATCATAAGAATCGGGAGCAGGTGGTTGAACAGCAGCCTCTCCTTTTGTGTCAAAAGAGAACCACGTGTATGGATGTGCCTGATCGGTGGAAGGAAGGAGAGAGGAATTAATATCATTTTCGCCTTCCAAAACCCAGTTAAGTTCAATGCCGCCATTCTGATGTGAGAATGAAATTCTTGCAAATACAGAGATAGATGGAGCCGTTGGATCATAACTGATAACTTTTTTGGCAATTACATAAACGTCATTGTCCTCCCAGTCACTGAATGCAAAATCATTAATGTCACCTGAGGGATCATCATATCTCCAGTCTGCTTCATCCGGTATTGTAATATCTTCTGTAATGTCTTTAGAAGAAGTTTTAAATACCCTGTAGCTGTTGGCCGGATTAAGTTTAATAATTTTCATTTCACCACTGGTTTCCACTTCAAGATCCCAGTCTGTATTTTCCACAGTCAGCACAACGTTATTAGTGCTCAGGTCGTAGTAAGTCTGATGTGTGTAAACGGAATTCTGGATGTTTACCTCGTTATTCTCTCCTTTGGGAATAACAAAGTCTGTGTCTTCATCGTTACATGCTGATGCCGATATTATCATGGCAGCCGCAATAATTAGGTTTTTGAGTTTTGATTTCATTTTTCTTGAGTTTTAAATTAATATATAGTTTTTATTTATAGCGAATAAGTTATTTTCAGAAACCATGACCTTCCATAGGCAATTAGATCGCTGCCTCGCACCGAGATGTAATCATTGCCGTCGAGGGTTTGTTTTACATCGGTTACATTAAATATATTTTTCACTCCGGCCATAACTTTGAATTTATTCTTCAGAAGTCGTTTTGAAGCCGAAAAGTCCATCATGTTGTATTTGTCGCGTTCGTAAAGGGCTGCTCTGTCATCTATCAGTATGTATTGTGGAGACTTGCCATTAAACTTGTAATTTAACGAAAGGTCGATGCCGGGTTTTCTGAAACTATAATTGAACGTGGATGTTATATCCGAATACCAGGTGTATTTATCAGGTGAATCTTCAATGTTGTTAAAACTATTCCAAAGTCCTGTTCTTGTCCAGCTAAGAGTGAATGAATAGTGAGGGTAGTTTTTGAAACTGAAATCCAGTCCGTAACCCGCACTTCTTACTTCGTTTATATTCACATATGTCCAGCGCATATTGTCATTATTGATGGTTACAAGCTCAATTTTGTTATTTATTTTGTTGTAGAAACCTTTTGCAGAGAAGGAATATAAAAACTTGTCTTTATCAATGTTGTAGGTGCTGTTAATGTTAAGGTTGTATGAATCTTCGGCATCAAGATCAGGGTTGCCCAGAATAGTGACTGTTGAAATTGCAAGGTCAAGATACAGTTGTTTCAGGTCGGGAGATTTAAAACCCCGGCTGAATGAAAATCTGTTTTGCCATTTATGTCTTGCATTATGCAGGATGTTGAATGAGTATACAACAGGAGCACTGTACATAGTGTTGTACATTAAACGTATTCCGGGCTGAATTTCAAAAGCAGGCAATGGTTTGTAGTTTAGTGTTGCAAAACCCGCATAGTCGCCTATATCCTGTCTGCCTCCCATTACCCTGTCGCCACTGTATGCTTCCCAAAAGATATCGAAACCTGTTGAGTAGCTAAGCTTTTTATTTGCGGCTGATGAGTAGATCATTCTTGAAGTTATCTGATCAAAGCGTGTACTGTCGGTTTTGGTAAGTGTTGATGTGTTGTTGTCGAAATCGAGAAAGGTTGTTTTATTTAATCTTAGATAGTAGTTGTATGCTAAAAGCACATCGACGTTGTATTTGTCTTTTATAAAATGTGATCCTCTTGTTTCAACACTCAAGCGTCGTGTGATGTAATTGAAATCAAAAGCGTTTTGATTTCTGTCGCCAAAGGGCTCACCCCGGTTCAGCATATTTTCGTTGAAAAAATTTGCTGTTGCTTTTAGCTTCATATTATTTACATTGTATGAGTAGTATCCTGATGTGTTGAATTTGGTTTTAGGGTTCCAGGCCTGTGAGCGGTATAGTGTATCCGAATCGTCCCAACCGTTAAAATTGTATCCCATGCCGGAAATGCCGAAGCTGTTTCTTCCTTTTTTGTACATCACTGACGCATCTCCCGAGATTATCCCTACGCTTTCTGTATAAGTCGAGGCATAAACATTCATACCGTCCTGCTTCATCTCTTTGGTTATGATGTTGATGGTTCCCGCCAGGGCGCCACTTCCGTATATCACCGACAAAGGGCCTTCTACTATTTCAATATGATCCACATCGTTCATGTTTATCTGTGTTATGTCGATGTTTCCGTCCATCCGGCCTGTGACAGGGACTCCGTCTACAAGTATTTTCACATAATCACCCGTTAATCCTTGCATTGTCATTTTACCGCCTACACGCATATCCTGTTGTAACCGTATGTTTGACTCAGTATTAAGCATGTGGTAAAGGTCGGGAGCTGCTTTGCCTTCTTCCCGTTTCAGGTCAAGCACTTTGATGTTGTAGATTGACTTATCTGCTTTTACCGGCATTGCCTGTCCTGTTACTACAACGTCATCTATTTTGAATGATTCAGGTTTCAGCATAACATTAATATTACTTCCTCCTTCGATGGTGTCGGTATATGTTTTATATCCGAGAAATGAAACGTTAAGCAGGTAGTTTCCTTTTGCATAGAACGAAGCCCTGCCATTGCTATCGGTTGTAGCAAATAGTTTTTCACCAGAATTACCAGGGGTTAGCAGAACGTGGGCAAACTGCACAGGTTCTTTTGATATTTTATCAATTACGGTTATGATAGTATTGTTTTGGGCCGAAACAAGAATGCTTAAGCTTAAAAACAATATTAAAAAGTGTTTTTTCATAAAACTTCAGATAAGGATTTATTGATTTTATTTCCATATAACCCTGCTCAGGGAATATGTGGAATGATCCCTGATGTTGTGAAAAATGAAATTGTGCACAACGGATAATACAGCACAATGAGTGCTTTGTGCCCGATCAAGTAATAATTATGTGTGAAGTTTTATGCCAATGGCGGCCCCCTGCGGTGTACCGTACGCTGGAAGACTTTAAAAGATAGAGTATCCTTTTCTGTCAGAATTTTTTCCGGGATCGGAATTTTTAGTAACGAGGGAGAATTATTAGTGAAGAAATCATAAAAATGACTAGAAAAATCAGAATGATAACTGCTTTGAGAAACTTCGGCATTTGATGTAAATGATATTACTCTTGCAGAAACTATAATGTTTGCCTTTGAATGAGTGTTCTCAGCAATCTGCTTATCCCCGTTAAAAACCAACATGGTGAATATTATCGCCATGATGTAAGGGATGAAAGATGTTGACAATCCAATTAAAGGCATTGAGCGTGTTTTTTATTTCTATGACGAAATTAGAAAAAAATGTATAATAAAAAAATGAATCAGGAAAAAAGTCATCAATAAAAATCAATAAGAGCCACATCAAAAATAACAACAGCAAAAGGGCCGATACGACCTCCGCTGCCTTTCTTACCCCATCCCAGTTCCGGCGGTACATAAAACTTATACCGGCTGCCTTTACTCATCATCATTAATCCCTCCTGATACCCTTCTATAACTTCATTCAGGTTGAATTCCATTGGCTTATTATCTTTGTAAGTATCATCAAGTATTTTACCTCCTATCAGCATTGCCCGCTGATGGACTGTTACGATACTGTTCTCATTCGGTTTAGGGCCTGTTGTCTCTTTTAGTATCTCATATTGAAGTCCTGATGCTGTTTCGTAAATACCCTCTTTTTTTCTGTTTTTCTCCAGAAAATCGTAGCTTTTCTTTTTATTTTGTCCGGCACTGCCACTGTTTTTTTTCTTTCCTTCTTTTCTGCCCATGCTTAATTTTAAGAAACGTTATTAATGTAAATCCCTTTCTCTTTTGCTGTTTTTGTTATGGCCTCAATTACAGAGTTTAAAGTTTCATCAGGGATTCTTGAGGTTTGTATGTAACTGTTTTTATTTTCTTTTAATTTGAAGAACAACCTCTTTTTTTGTATTTCTATTTCTGTTATATCATTCCATTTTAAAACTTGTTTATGGCTGAATAACAGCCCTGACGAAACTGATATTGCATCATCGTTAATGTTGATGGTGTATTTACCAAAAGTATAACCTGAACCATCAATGAAAATAATTATTGCAGCCGGAATGTAAAACAAAATGTACCAGTAATTCCAAAAAGAGTTGTCTTCTTTGTAAAGAAAAAAACGTAAAGTAACATATCCGAGCATTACAATGCCCAGAACAATACTCCAATAATTAATTTTTAATCTTTCAGGTTTTATTTTGCAATTCATGTATGGTCTTAATATTCCGAAAGACAAGTTACTTCTTAAAATATTATCTTGCAAAAAAAATGAATATGGGTTTATTTCAGGTTAAAAGCTATATTGAATATTTTCTTAAAGCAGGGCATTATAAAGGACATGGCATTCACAGTCCTTTTATGTATGAGCTTGTTAGCGAGGTGTTATGGGATAAGTATCACTACTATGCTTTTGACGATATAAACATATACCGGAGTTTGTTATATTATTCCGACAAGGAGATAGAGGTGACAGATTACGGAGCTGGAAGTCATAAACTGAAAAATACCAGAAGAAAGGTTTCTTCCATTTATAAAAACTCAGCCATAAAGAGAAAATACGGTGAATTTCTTTTTCGGCTTATTACAAGATATAAAAGCAGGACAATTGTTGAGCTTGGAACATCGCTTGGAGTGTCTACAATGTATCTTGCATTTCCAGACAAATCGAACCAGATTTATACTATTGAAGGATGTCCGGAAACGGCAAAAATGGCGCGTGAAGCATTTGAAGAGAGGGGAATGAATAATATAAATGCTTTTACAGGCAAGTTTGTTGATGTTTTACCTGAAATATTTAAGAAAGTTGATGTTATTGACTTTCTTTTTGTGGACGGGCATCATGAGAAAGATGCCACTTTGGAATATTATGAAATGTGTAAAGCTAAGGCGGGTAATAACTCAATATTTGTGTTCGATGATATTCATTGGTCAAAAGGGATGGAGGAAGCATGGGAGGAAATACGAAATGACGAATATGTTACTCTGTCGGTGGATCTTTATCAATTGGGACTGGTGTTTTTTTGCAAAGAGTGCAGGAAGCAGAATTATACAATATTCTTTTGATTAATTCTGACATAACGAAGTTTTTAGTTAAAACTTGTCAAAACATTTTGACTAAATCTAAAAACGGTTATATTTGTTAAGAATAAAGAAATAAATATGGATTCGAAGCTTATCGAAATAACCGGTCTTAAAAAATATTATACGGTAGGAACACAAACGGTTAAGGCTCTTCGTGGTGTGTCTGTAACTATACATAAAGGAGAATATGTGGCAATAATGGGACCTTCGGGTTCGGGTAAGTCCACACTTATGAATCTGATTGGTGCACTTGATACTCCTACAGCAGGTAAATATATACTTAACGGTACGGATGTTAGTCATATGGATGATGAATCACTGGCTGCAGTTCGAAACAAAGAGATTGGTTTTGTATTTCAGACATTTAATCTTCTGCCCAGAAATACTGCTCTTGAGAATGTTGAGCTTCCGTTGATTTATGCCGGAATGCCAAAGCCTGAAAGAATACAGCGGGCAAAAGATGTTTTAATCAGTGTAGGTCTTGAAACCAGAATGACTCATAAACCCAACGAACTTTCGGGAGGGCAGCGTCAAAGGGTTGCAGTTGCAAGAGCTCTTGTTAATAACCCGTCAATAATTCTCGCTGATGAACCAACCGGAAATCTTGACTCAAGGACATCACTTGATATTATGAGACTCTTTGATGAGATTCATAAAGAAGGAAATACCGTAATCATTGTAACTCACGAAGAAGATATTGCACTTCATGCTCACAGAATAATAAGGTTAATGGACGGGTTGGTTGAGTCGGATGTGATTAATGAGCATGTAACTGTTGTATAGAATATAAAAAATTTAAAACTGTTCTTGTAAACATTTACTTAACAAATGTATTAACTTTGCTGCCGGTATGAATCGTTCAAGCAAGTTAATAAGGAGAATTCTGATTTGGCGGATAAAGCATATTAATCATCGCCAGTTTATTCTGATTTTAAGTCTTATCATTGGTATTCTCAGTGGTTTGGCTGCTGTTGTGCTTAAAAATGCAATTCATTTTATGCATAAAATTCTTACCGAAGGATTCTCTATCGATACTAAAAACTTTTTATATCTTGTTTATCCTATAGTAGGGATACTTATAACAGTACTGTTTGTTAAGTATGTGGTGAAAGATAATCTGGGGCACGGTGTCAGTAAAATATTATATGCAATATCAAAGCTGGGCGGGAAACTCAAACCTCACAATAACTATTCATCAATAATTGCAAGTACGTTTACAATCGGATTTGGCGGTTCGGTAGGAGCAGAGGCACCGATTGTACTTACAGGAGCATCGCTGGGTTCTACACTCGGACGTATGTTTCATCTCAATTATAAAACAATCATTCTTCTGATAGGTTGCGGAGCATCAGGAGCTATAGCCGGAATTTTTAAGGCTCCAATTGCCGGAATTGTTTTTACCCTGGAGATACTGATGCTGGATCTGACGATGGCCTCATTGGTTCCGTTGCTTATATCAGCAGTTTCTGCTGCTACTATAGCTTACTTTTTTCTGGGTAAAGGAGTGGAGTTTACATTTCAGCTTAATGCACCATTTGTGCTTAATGAAATCCCGTTTTATATTTTTCTGGGAATAGTGGGAGGTGTTATATCCCTTTATTTTACCCGAGTTGTAATGGGTGTTGAAGGCTGGTTTGCAAAATTCAGTAATGTGTATGTTAAATGGATAATCGGTGGAGTTGCTCTTAGTTTTATGATATTTCTTCTTCCTCCTCTATGGGGTGAAGGTTATGATACAATAATTGCATTGCTTGATAAAAACACGGATGCCGTAGTACAAGAGAGTATGTTTTACGGCTTTCATAATAATCTATGGGCAATATTTATCTTCCTGGTTTCTTTGGTCGCCCTGAAAGCATTTGCAACTGCCGTGACAACAGCGAGCGGAGGTGTTGGTGGAATTTTTGCTCCGTCTCTGTTTGTGGGAGGAGTGTTGGGGTATGCCTTTGCTCTTTTTGTTAATATTACAGGGCTTTATACACTACCGGAGGCTAATTTTACACTTGTTGGTATGGCAGCGGTAATGTCAGGTGTTATGCACGCACCTCTCACTGCTATTTTCCTGATAGCTGAAATTACACATGGTTACGGTCTGTTTATTCCTCTTATGATAACATCCACCATTGCCTATCTTACAATAATGTATTTTGAACCACACTCTATCTATACCAAGCGACTTGCACGTAGAGGGGAGCTGATAACACATCACAAGGATAAAGCAGTGCTGACATTAATGAAGCTCAATAAGGTGATTGAAACAGACTTCAGTCCAGTCAGACCGAATACAACACTTGGTGAACTGGTGAAAATTATAGCAAAATCAACACGTAATATCTTTCCGGTGGTTGATGTAAACAACAACCTGTTGGGAATTGTTACTCTCAACGATATCAGGGAAATTATGTTCAATAGTAATCTGTATAACGAAACTACCGTAGAAGATTTGATGACACTTCCTCCGGCATTTATTAACCATGATGACACAATGGATGTGGTAATGCAGAAGTTTGAAAAAACAGGAGCGTGGAACCTCCCTGTAGTTAAAGATGGTAAATATCTGGGGTTTGTTTCAAAATCTAAGATATTCTCTGTTTACAGGCGTGTGTTGGTTCATTTTTCCGATGAATAACAGCAGCTGTTTTCCGGTGTTGGTTTTACTACCGTAAATAACCTTCTTTTTATAATCCATAATTATTTTGTAAATTAAGAGTTCGTAATCTGCCGGCGGATTAACTGCAGGTAAATAAATTTTGTAATATGTCAGGACACAGTAAATGGGCGAACATAAAGCATCGTAAAGGAGCACAGGATGCCAAAAGAGGAAAAATATTTACCCGTATAACCAAAGAGATACAGATAGCAGTTAAAGAGGGAGGTGCCGATCCCGATTCCAATCCGCGTCTTCGTCTTGCATTGCAGAATGCCCGTTCTGTAAATATGCCCAAAGATAATGTGAACAGGGCAATTAAAAAGGCAGCAGAGGGGAGTGGTGAAAAGTATGAAGAGGTTACTTTTGAAGGATACGGTATCGGTGGAGTAGCGGTGTTTGTTGAATGTGCGACCGATAATCATAATCGTACCGTTAGCAATATCAGGCACATTTTCAATAAACGGGGTGGTAATCTCGGAACAAATGGCTCATTAAGCTTCATCTTTGATAGAAAAGGAGTGATAAATGTTCTCAAATCAGATGTCGTTGATATTGATGAGTTTGAACTGGAGCTGATAGATGCCGGAGCCGAAGATTTTGAGATAGAGGGTGAGCTTATAGTTATCACAACTGCTATGGAAGATTTTGCCGCAGTACAGAAAAAACTTGAGGAGATGAATGTTAAAGTTCAGAATGCAGGGCTTCAGCGTATTCCGAATATTTATAAAAAACTTGATGTAGACCACGCTACTCGCTTCCTGAGAATGATCGAGGACTTTGAAAATGATGATGATGTCCAGAATGTTTTTCATAACCTGGAGATGACCGAAGAATTGGCAAGCGCTCTTGAGGAATGAAAATTTATTAAAGATTATTAACCTTATTGGTTTTTTTGCGTATACGTTGTTAGTCAGAATGATTAAGCCGGAATAAAGGTTTCTGATAAATCAATGAATTAAAAAGAATCGGATGAAACGTATACTTATCCCTGTCGATTTCTCTAAAGACTCGGTTAATGCCGTGAAATACGGTATTAATGTTGCTAATAAACTTAGTGCTGACGTGAGGCTGATTCATGTCAGGACAGGAGATAATTATGCTCCTGAATTTGCAGGTAATGAGGTGATGCTGAAAATAAACGATCAGCTTGAAATCTGGATAAAAGAACTGCTTGAAAGAGTAAAGGTTGATTATTATGTTGCAGGAGGGAAAATAGACTGGAAAATACGAGAGGGCAATGTGTTTCAGGAAATTGCCAATCAGGCAAAATATGACGATACAAGCTTGATTGTAGTCGCATCGCATGGAGCTTCAGGTTTTCAGGATAAATTTATAGGAAGCAATGCATACCGCCTGGTGGCCAATGCTCCTTGTCCGGTTATTGTTGTAAGACATGGTGTTGTTTATGACTCAGATATAGAAAAAATTATTATTCCTGTCGATTTCAGTAAGGAAAGTACAAAGATAGTTCCCGTGGTAGCAGGCCTTGCTACCGTATATCATTCAAAGATTATTCTTGTCGGGCTTAGAGATTCCGGATTTAAACATGTGTTGTTACGAATAAAATCACAAATGGCTCTTGTGGAAAGATACATACAGGAACATGCTGATATTGAGGTCGAAAAAGTTGTTGTTTCGGGAGGAAATCTGGCTAAAAAACTCATAACATTTGCTGAAGAAGCGAACGTTGATGTTCTTGCTATACGGATTCATCACTCTTCTAATCCTTTCGAGAATATTTTCCGGCCTTTTACTAATTGCATTATCAATAACTCTTCCGTGCCTGTTTTAGTTGTTCCTACCACGGATATGTAATTCTGTTGTGTGTTATGGTTTATAATTATTTTGAGACGGTGTTCTTTTTTCATTTACAGGGAATGTATCCTTTAACTTTATTATATTTGCACCCACAAACAGATAGGTGATGATTAAGTTTATTGTTGTATTTATGATATTTGTTTCATTTGTTGCAAAGGGGCAAATTGTAACAAATGAGCTTCCTACAGACTGGGTGCAGCAGAATGTTCCGGGAGAAGGCGAGGTGGTAATTCATCAGGAGCCCGGTATTGATTTTCTGCTCGATACACATATAGAGATGAATAAACGTCATAGGTACTTTGATGGATACAGGATTCAGTTATATTCGGGTTCGGGACAAAGAGCAAAACATTCGGCAATGGATGTTAAGGCAAAACTACTCGAGTTATACCCCGATGAAAAAGTTTATCTGTCTTTCACAGCTCCTTTCTGGAGAGTAAGAGTTGGAAATTATCGTAATAAAAATGAGGCACTGGAGCTTTTGGGTAAGCTGAGAAAGAAATTTCCGAATGCCTATATTGTTAAGGATGGTAAGATAAAACTGGATGACCTTTATTTAGGTGAAACTGAATAATATGGAGAGTTCATACGAATTTATAAATGCCGGGTCGATACATTTCCCGGCTTTTTCTTTTTCTGCATGTCAGTACTCTTTGAGAAATAGTACAGGCCGGAAAAATATTTGTATTCATTTTTAAGTTTCAGGTTTGAGTATTGATAAATTAAGGATAAATTTGCATTTCAAAATTTTATAAAATATAAAATGAGCGACCAGATAAAACACGAATGTGGCATTGTGTTAATACGGCTTCGTAAGCCGCTTGAATACTATCAGAAAAAATACGGAACCTGGATGTATGGCCTTAATAAACTGTACCTGTTGATGGAAAAACAGCATAACAGGGGCCAGGACGGAGCAGGTGTTGTCAGTATTAAAATTGACCAGCCGTCGGGTAAAAAGTATATTTTCAGAAAACGCTCAAACAAGGAGAACCCGATACACGATGTTTTTCAGCACATCCAGAAAAGCATAGTAAAGGAAGGTGAAGGGAATCCTGATATGTACTCAGACTCGGAGTTTGCCAAAGAAAACCTGCCGTTTGTGGGAGAGGTTTATCTCGGGCATTTGCGTTACGGAACCTTTGGTCGTCAGAGCCTAGATTATGTTCATCCGGTGATGAGAGAAAATAACTGGCGGTCGCGTAACCTGGTATTGGCAGGGAACTTTAACCTTACTAATGTTGATGAAATATTTAAATCGCTCGAGGATCTCGGACAACATCCGAAAGATTATACTGATACAGTTACTATACTTGAAAATGTAGGGCATTTCCTCGACGAAGAAAACCAGTACTGGTTCAGAAGGTACAAGAACGAAGGCTTGAATAACAGGGATATCTCGTTCCATATTGAAAAAGAACTTGACCTTTTTAAGATACTTGAGCGTTCAAGCCGCAGGTGGGACGGGGGATATGCCATTGCTGGCATGATAGGCCATGGAGATGCTTTTGTGGTAAGAGATCCGTGGGGAATAAGGCCGGCTCACTATTATATTGATGACGAAATTGTTGTTGTAACCTCAGAGCGTCCTGTGATACAAACAGCTTTTAATGTTGGTGTTGATGACGTAAAGGAACTTCAGCCCGGATTCGGACTGATAATTAAAAAAGACGGTACGGTTCAGGAGAAACTTGTAAGGGTACCACAGGAGCGTAAGTCTTGTTCTTTCGAAAGGATATATTTCTCCAGAGGAAGTGACCGGACAATTTATCTTGAACGTAAACAACTGGGCAGACTACTTGCTCCTATTATCCTTAAAAAGGTAAACTACGATTTTGAGAATACTGTTTTTTCGTATATACCTAATACTGCAGAAACAGCATTCTACGGTATGATGGAAGGAATACGGGAACATATATTGAATCTTCAGAAGAAAAGAATTTTAGAGCTCGGAGCTGATATCTCGCCCGAAAAACTTGATGAAATAATGAGCATAAAACCAAGGGTGGAGAAAGTGGCAATAAAAGATGTTAAAATGCGTACATTCATCACTGACGACAGCAGCAGGGATGATATGGTTGCCCACGTTTATGATGTCACCTACGGTATTGTTCACAACTATAAAGATACATTGGTGATAATAGATGACTCTATTGTGAGAGGAACAACACTGAAGAAGAGTATTCTGAAAATTTTAAACCGTCTTCATCCTAAAAAGATTATCATTGTCTCTTCGGCACCTCAGATTCGTTATCCCGACTGCTACGGTATTGATATGGCCAAGCTTCAGGATTTTATAGCATTTAATGCTGCCATAGAATTGCTTAAGCAGCATGGGAAAGAGAAGATTATTGATGATGTTTACAAAAAGTGCAAGGAGCAGCAGAATCTTCCTAAAGAAGAGGTTGTGAATTATGTAAAAGAAATATATGCACCGTTTTCGGCTGAAGAAATCTCGGCTAAAATGTCTGAAATGTTACGACCTGAAGATATTGAAGCAGAGGTTGAAATCGTTTATCAGACAATAGAGAACCTGCACGAAGCCTGTCCTAACGACAACGGAGACTGGTATTTTACCGGTAATTATCCAACCCCTGGAGGGAATAAAGTGGTAAATCAGTCGTTTATCAATTTTTATGAAGGTAAGAATATAAGATCGTATTGATCGAAATATATTGAAGACGAAGAAGCGGGTGTCTGAAAAGTATAATCACTCTGTCATTTCATTCAGAATGATGACTTCCCTGACATCCGTTTTTTATAATAATATTTTTATCACTTCAAAAGCTTCAACCCTTCTTTCAGGTAGGTGTATGCATCCCATGGGTGATGGCCGTTGTACGATTTGCTGCGCTTATGGCCCAGCCGTACTATGATTGCATTTTTCTCGGGGACAGCAATTATATATTGTCCGAGGATTCCTCTCATATACGGATAGCTTTTACCTCCGTCATGCATAATCCAGAATTGATAACCGTAAAAGTCTACAGGCTTTCCTGAATTGTCGGTCAGATATGATGCCGGTGACATTGCTTTAGTAATGTATCGTTCAGGTATTATCTGTTTATCATCGAATCTGCCTTTGTTAAGCATGAGTTTTCCAAACCTTGCAAAATCAAGAGCGTTACTGTTAAAACAGCAGTATGCTTTTTCGTATCCGTCTTTTCTGTCTAGCGACCAAAGTGCATCATTGACAGCTCCTATTGGTTGCCAGAGTTTTTCTGAGCAATATTCGCTGAGAGTTTTCCCTGTGGCATTTCTGATTAATAATCCGAGCAGCTGGGAATCTCCGCTTTTATAACTGAACTGCTTTCCGGGTTGATCCACAACGTGTATTCTTTTGGCAAGTTCCGGCAGATTGTTTCCGTAATATGCTTCGGTTGTCATACTCAGAGGGCTGTTGTAGCTCTCATCCCAGTTGCTTCCCGAGCTCATGGTAAGCAAATCTCGAATAGTCAGGTCACGGCTTTTCCCTTCATTCAGATGAGGAAGATATCTGTAAACCGGATCATCAACAGAGCCTATCTTTCCCTCATCAATAGCGGCACCAATCAGCAGAGAAACTATACTTTTGGCCATAGAAAAAGAGTTGGAATAGGAGTCTGGTCCGTAATTATCCCAGTATTTCTCGATGAGCAGACTGTCGTTCCTGATTACCACAAAAGCAACTGATTCATAGTTTTCAAGAGTGTCTTTTAGTGTTTTTGACAATTCCGGTTTATTGTAGTTCTTTGCTTTTGCCCAGGGTACGGGACTGTCGGATGCCTTTACTGTCCGGTTTTCAAATATTTCATAATCATCAATTCCCGGATACCAGTGTATTAGTGCTTTTTTCAGGTAGTATGGTGAAAAGCTCCAGATGATAAACAGAACAAGCAGGAATATTGAGATTACTTTGCGGGTTCTGTTTTGATTTTCTTTACTCATAACTGATGGTTTTTTGTTAGGTTAGTAAATTTAAATAAAAAAGTTATGGTTGCCATTCTCTGATGTATATGTAGTCAGGAAAGGCTTCGGGTTTGTACACCGAACTGTTGTGCAATAAACGCATACACTCCTGGATTCCTTCTGGCAGGCTTGGGTGTGGATAAAATATATTCAGGGCGTCTTTCAGAGATATGCCTTTGCTGATGAGATGGGCTGCCGCAACAATGAGAGATGAAGCCTGAGGACCTGCTGCCCGCATCCCCAGCAGCCTTTGTTCGTCATCGTTGCTTACAAGTATTTTTACGAATCCGCCTGTGTTTCGCATTGCAATGGCACGGTTTACCAGCTTGTTTGAGTAATAAGCCACTTTGTATGGAGTTTTCTTCTCGCGCAGGATCTTTTCGTTTGCTCCTACAGCAGCTACTTCGGGTTTAAAGAACATAAGAGTGGACAGATGGGAATAGTCGGGAGCAAACCACTCATTGCCTGCAATTTTTTCTACGGCAAGGCGTCCCTGGTGTTCGGCAACACTGAAAAGCTGATAATGTCCTGTAATGTCACCTGCCGCAAAGATATTGCAGATTCCTTTGTCGTTTTCGAGCAGACAGTCTTTGTTTATTTTAATAACACCACGTTTGTTTGTTGTTATGCCAATGTTTTCAAGCCCCAGGTTTTTAGTATTGAGTTCACGGCCAATAGCTATAAGAACCACATCAACTTCAAAAACTTTGCTGTAGCCGTTATCGTAATCAAGAATTATTTCCAGGTGGTCAGGTTGTTTCCTTATTTCCCGTAGTGATGCCGTGTGGTGAATTATCACACCGTTCATTTCAAGGTTGTCAGATACGAAATCACTTACATCATCATCTTCGTATGGTATAACACGATGGGCGCGATCAAGCAAATGTACCTCCGTTTGCCTGAAATTCGAGAAGATGGTTGCAAATTCACAACCGATGATTCCAGAACCGACTATAAGCATTCTTTCCGGAAATTTGTCTAGGCTTAAAATGTGGTCTGATGTAATAACTCTTTTACCGTCTATTTCAAGTCCGGGATATTTTCTTGGTTTCGACCCAGTGGCAACAATGAAATTTTTGCTGTTTACTATTTCTTCTTTGCTGTCGGGGGAGGTTATTTTTATAGTATTTGTGTCGATAAACGAAGCCCTGCCTTTTTTCAGAGTAACGCTTCCTTTTTTGTTCTTTTTGCCGGGAGCAAAGGTCTCTATCTGACTAAGCATTTGATACTGCTTTTCTTTGGCAGCCTGAATGATTGTTTTTTTTACTTCGTTGTAGTTTACGGCAAGGGTTCCTGCACGATAGCCCCGGTCAATCCTGGCGGCAATTGCATAGTCCATCGATAGCTCATACATTGTTTTTGAGGTCAGTACCCCGTTTACTACCCCTGTGCCGCCAATGTTTTTTTCTTCCACAAGGCATATGTTCATTCCATAGTCGAGAGCTCTGTTTACTGCAGCAAATCCTGCCGGACCGCTGCCGATTACGGTAATGTCGTAAGTTGTATTATCATGCATTTGTTGAATCTAAGTTGTGATTGCTTAAAAATAATAACTTTTTAAATGCCTTTTTGTTTCGGGAATGGTATTTATATTCAGTCAGATCAGATCCGTAACTTTTTTCATAAAAAAGAGGATATCCCCCCAAAAACGTCATTGCGAGATTTCACCCCAGATTCTTGGGGCATAATGAGTAAATGACGAAATGTCAGCGTCATCGCGATGAGCGCGAGCGAAGAAGCCCGCCTGAATAAGTCGGGCAGGCTATCTTAACCGTTCTGAAATTGTCTGTCTACCGATGGCCCGGCGCAGGCAGGCTTCACCCGTCTACCGACGGATTTGCAATGACGCATTAAGCAATCATCTGTCTGACCGCCAGGTAGACCAGACTGCGCTGGTCAGGCGGGCCTGTCTGAGTTGATTTTCCAGGCAGGGTTCGTCGTTCCTTCTACCAATGACGTTTGTTTTTTTACTTTTTGGATATCCTCTGGTGTTCTTTAATTTTTCTCTTTCCCCGGTTTGTATGAAGAAACGTGTCGTCCTACTTTTTGTGAATATAAATCTTTAATGGTGATGATTATTCCTGTTTCTTCCACATCGCCGAAGTGATCATTAATAGCTGTTCCGAATGTTCTCATCGAAGGCGACAGGTTCATGTAGGCATTTATGAGCGGTGGAATATTCTCACCAAGGGCACGAACTTTTTTGCTTAATATTTTATAGTCTTCTTCAAAATTCTCACCTGAGAATATTTCATTTAGCTGTTCTTCGGTAAGAGATATTTTAACGGGTTTGTGTGGATAAACAAGGTTGTCCTTGTCTCTGAAATGTTTTTTCATAAAACCCAGGATGAGATCTCGTGCTTCAAGGTTAAAGTTTGTGTACATTGTTACTTTACCGAAAAAATATTTCATGTCGGGATGGTGAATTATGAGAGTACCTAATCCGTCCCATAGATTGTCGAGTGCAAACAGACTTTTGGCTCCTGCTTTGCTCGACTGATATTCCGGTTGTACAAAAGATCTTCCCAGCTCAATTGTATAAGGAAGGTATTCGTTTATGAATTTATCAGACAGGTGAAATAACCTTGATGTAGCAAGTATAATCTCGCCTTTTTCATTTTTCGGCAGGTTATTCCCAAGAATATATCTGTAACCACCCAGGACTTCCTGTGCATCAGGATCCCACACTATCAGTTGCCGGTAAGGTATTTCTGCAGTATCGTAGATGTCAATATCGGCAGGTTTTCCCGTGCCGCCACCTGCAAGGCGGAACGTTATTTCCCGCAGACGGCCTACCTCTTCCATCAGGGCCGGTGCGTCGTGAGCGGTGAAGTCATAAATCTCATTGTTCCCCTTGTTGGTTCTGCGCACAAAAATCTTATCTGTCAGTTCCGACAGCAACTTCTCTTTAGGTACCGGTGGGATTACAGGTTTAGATTTATTCATATATTTAGATATTTACTACAAAGTTAATTGTTTTTTGCCAAGTTGTAAGAGAGTTCCTTTATTTTTTGTGCCCACTTTTCAGGTTTGTCACCGTTGTTCAGCTCTTCCCACTTAACGGGTTTGCCAAATCTAACAGTGATGTGTTTTGATTTTGTCTTGAACATTTCATCGGGTAAAAACAGCATCTCTATGTTTGCTTTTATTCCAAGTTTTTTTCTAAGATTGGCAAGGTTGTAAAAGAAATTGCTGTTTCGACCTGTGATGTGAACGGGAACAATGTCGCGTTTGTGCTTAATGGCTTTTTTTATGAAATTGCGCTTCCATTCCAAATCTGTTATTTTACCGTTTATTTTTCGGCTTACTAGTCCGGCCGGAAACATCAGTATCTGATTGTCGGAAGCATAGGCATCTTCAAGCTTTTTTGCAGCTTCCCGTCCTTGTGAACCGTGTTTGTTGATAGGCACAAAATGATCTTTCATATTGTCAATGTTTAGCAATATGTCGTTTACTGGGAAAAGTACATTGGGAAACCTTTCTCCTACCAGAGTTAAGAATACCATACCGTCGAGACCTCCGAGCGGATGATTCGAGGCAAAGATATAGCGTCCGTCCGGAATCTCATCAAGACCATAACTATTGTAATCTTTCAAAAACTCATCAGCTGTGGCACGGGCAAAGTCCAATCCGTGTTTGTGCCTGTTTCTGTTTATGAAATCGTTTATGGCATCCTGATGGATTATACGCTTCAGGATGCTTATGATGAACTTGGGGAAGTATTTGTAAAGCCTGGGGTTTTTGCTTTTAAAAACATTGTTCAGGTCTATTAATTTGTCATTATTATGAACTTCCTTTTTTGTCATAATTCTGCTGTTTGTTTTCGGTTAAAATAATCTTTTTTGAGATTCTAATCAAATTATTAATTGTGAAATGAAATCTGTGTTATGCCAAATGTTAATTCATAAATAAAATACCTGATTATACAGGTATGTCAGTGTGGTGGTTTTAGGTAGCAATAAATGTATGGAAATGAATTGTTCACGTTGTTTGTTCGGTAAAATCAACCATGCTGTCAGGCTCCGGTTGTATTTTCCGGACTTAAAAGATACTTGTGATGTCTGCGGTAGAATCCGGTTTGATATTATCGTTGTAATGTGTAAAAACAGTTTCCGTAAGACCGGATATTCAGCTGTTCTTTATCCCTCTGAAATATAGCCTTTAGGGAAAAAGTTATTAACAAGGTGGAATAAAGTGGTGTAAAATGGTTGATAGTGGTTTGAAAAATTATTACTTTTACCTTTTGATAGATTTAAGAAAATGGCAGCATTCATCGGAGATTTTACATGTAAGCTTGACGCAAAGGGGCGTATAGTACTTCCGGCACCGTTCAAAAAAACGATGGTAGGCAATGGAAGTGACCGCTTTGTGGTGCGTAAAAATCTTTATGAAAACTGTCTGGTGTTAACTCCGTTCAACCAGTGGGAAAAGGAGCTTGAGAAGATAAGGGCCAAAATAAACCCGTATAACAGGGATCATAATAAGTTTATGAGGGCTTTTTTCAGGGGCTTGTCTGAAGTGAGTTTTGATGGAAACGGTCGTATTCTGATACCACGAAAGCTTAAGGACGAGATAGGTGCGGAACAGGAGGTGGTGCTGGTAGGAGTGGATAGTAATATCGAGATATGGAACAGTAAAGCATATCATGAAAGTGAGGTTGATCCTGACGAGCTTGGAAGGCTTGCCGAAGATATTCTGGGGAAAGATGATTTGAAGCTGACTGATTGATTATGAATGAGCAATATCACATACCTGTTTTGCTAAAGGAGTCGGTTGATGGGCTTGATGTCAGGGAAGGCGGAATATATGTAGACCTGACTTTCGGAGGAGGAGGGCACAGTCGTGAAATCCTGAGCCGGCTGGGAAATGGCAAACTTGTTGTTTTTGACCAGGATGAGGATGCGTACAGAAACAGGCCGGATGATAACAGGCTGGTTTTTGTCAGGCATAATTTCAGATATCTTACGAATTTTCTGAGATATCTGGGAATAGAACAGGTTGATGGTATTCTGGGAGACCTTGGCGTGTCGTCACATCATTTTGATGATGCTTCGCGTGGTTTTTCTTTCCGGCACAGTGGCGCTCTTGATATGAGAATGAACGGTAAGGCAGGAAAAGATGCAGCATCCGTTCTTAATAACTATGAGGAAAAGGACCTTAAAAATATCTTTTATAATTACGGTGAAATAAAGAATGCCGGGCGTCTTGTGAAAGAAATTGCAGCATTCAGGCATAGCCGTTTTTTTGAAACTACCGACGATCTCAAACAGGTAGCTGAAAAGACGGCTCCTAAAAAAGATGTGTCGAAATACCTTGCAAAGGTGTTTCAGGCACTCAGAATAGAGGTGAACGGAGAAATGACAGTGCTTGAAGAAACTCTTATGCAGATTCCGTCTGTATTGAAAAAAGGGGGAAGAGTGTCAATAATTTCATATCATAGCCTGGAAGACAGGCTTGTGAAAAATTTCATAAAAACAGGTGATTGTCGTAAGTCACAAATTGAAACCGACATGTTTGGTAACGCGGATGTTCCGCTCAAGGCAGTTAACCGAAAAGTTATTGTTCCGTCGGATGAAGAGATTGAAAAAAATAACAGGGCACGCAGTGCGAAATTGAGAATAGCTGAAAGAAGATGAAAGATCTGCTCAAAGGAAACGAATTTGAGAGCCATTACGATGAGATGGAAGAGCTTAAAGGAATTTCGGTGAAAGATATTTTTACCGGACGTCTTGTTACCCGGAAATTTTTTCGTAAGCAGATGCTGTTTGTTTTTTACCTCGCAGTGCTTGGCTTTTTTTATATAATGAACCATCATGAGGTTGAGAGAATGCAGAAAGAACTGCATTCCCTTAACGAGGAGGTTAAAGAGCTGAGGTTTGAAGCTGTGACAACATCCTCTGAGCTGATGTCGATGAGCAAGCCCAGTGAGGTGCTTCGACGAATGAAAAAGATGGGGGTTGAAATGGAAGAACTTAAAGAACCGCCAAGAATATTGTATGTTTCAAAATAGGAAGGTGCTATGGACCTGAAAAGATTTATTGTTTTACGATTCGGCCTGCTGTATATCATTGTGGCAATTATGGCAGGGCTTGTTGTATACAGTATGGTAACTCTTCAGTTTGTCGAAGGAGCTCCTTCTGAGCCGCCTAAAATAGTTGATATACCGGCAGTGAGAGGCGATATCCTTTCTGACGACGGCAGAGAGCTGGCCTGCTCTGTTCCTAGCTACAGGATTTTTATGGATGTATGTGCCGACGGCCTTACCGATGATGTCTTCAGAAGTAAGGTCGATAGTCTGGCTTTGTGCCTTTCAGGATTTTACGGTGATGCTTCAAAACAGACTTATAAAAAAAGATTAATAAATGCCAGAAAAGCAGGGAAACGATATTACCGTATAAACAGTAAAAAAATATCTTATACAGACCTTCAAAAGGTTAAAAAGTTTCCCATTTTCCGGAGGGGTCAATACAAAGGCGGATTTATTGTTGAGCCATACGATTCAAGAGAAAAACCATTCGGTCTGCTTGCTTCGCGTACTATTGGGTCAATTTATGGAGATAAATCACTGGGAGGTAAAGTGGGACTTGAAAAATCGTATGATAAGGATCTGAGGGGAAGGCCTGGTAAAGGTCAGAGGATAAAAGTTCCCGGACGGTGGATAACTCAGGAAATAATTCCTTCGGTAAATGGTAGGGATATTCTGACAACCATTAATGTTGAAATGCAGGATATTACAGAAAATGCTCTGCTTAATCAGTTGAAAAAACAGGATGCACTGTACGGTGTAGCAGTTCTTATGGAGGTGCAAAGCGGTGAAGTAAAGGCTATTGCTAACCTTAAACGAGTAGCTCCGGGCATATACGGGGAAGTGTATAATTATGCTGTTGGAGATGCAACAGAACCGGGTTCTACATTCAAGCTGGCTTCGGTTATTGCTGCTCTTGAAGATGATGTGGTAACTCTTGATGATACTGTGGATACCCGTAACGGTGAAAGAAAATATTACAAAAGTATAATGAGGGACAGCCATCATGGCGGATATGGACGTATTACAGTTCGTGAGGCGTTTGAGAAATCGTCGAACGTGGGAATTTCAAGCATTATTTATGATAATTACAAGGATAATCCCAGACGATTTGTAGACAGGGTATACTCTATGGGACTGAATGAACCCCTGGGGCTGGATATAAAGGGAGAAGGCAAACCCGTATTCCGTTATCCGGGCGATACTTTGTGGTCGGGTATTTCATTGCCGTGGATGTCTATTGGTTATGAGGTTCAGATGACTCCGATGCAGATTCTTGCTTTTTACAATGCAATAGCTAATAACGGAACAAAGGTGAAACCGAGATTTGTGAAAGCGATACTTGATAACGGTAAAGTTGTGGAGGAGTTTGATACTGAAGTGCTGAATGCCTCCATCTGTTCACGAAGTACGGTTGAGAAAGTTCATGAGTTGTTGAAAGGTGTAGTGGAACATGGAACAGCACGTAACATCAGCGGCAGTAGTTACGGTATTGCTGGTAAAACAGGGACCGCTCAGATTGCACACGGAACATCCGGTTATCATTCAAAAGGAAAAGAGTATCAGGGAACATTTGTGGGATATTTCCCTGCCGATGAGCCTGTATACAGTTGCATTGTTGTCGTGAACAGTCCGAGGCGTGGTGTTTACTATGGTAATCTTGTGGCCGGAACTGTATTCAGGGATATTGCCGATAAGGTTTATGCAAAAAGTTTTGAACGACAGGAGGTGGCAAACGATGAGGTGGTTAAAGAGACTACCGGAAATATGCCTTATTCCAAAGGTGGTAAAAAAGATGAGTTGTTGACTGTATTTGAGGATATAAATGTTGATGTGGAAAATGCAGATATTGATTCTGAGTGGCTTTCAACCAAAGCCAGGGAATATGAGATCTTGCTTCGTCCGAAGACTATTCCAGAAGGAAGAGTTCCTGATGTAAGAGGAATGGGAGCAAAAGATGCTGTTTGTGTCCTTGAGAATGCGGGTCTTAAAGTAATAGTGCAGGGTGCAGGCAGGGTGCGAAATCAGTCGCTGCGACCCGGTGATGTTTTCAGAAAAGGTCAATTAATAATTTTAAAAATGGGCTGATGTTGAAAAAGTTATCCGAAATACTGGCTGAGTTGAATGTTGTTTCACGCAAAGGAGCAGTAGATCCTGATATATCTTCGGTTGAGTTTGATTCACGTAAAGCCGGTAAGGACAGTGTTTTTGTTGCTGTAAAAGGAACCCGCACCGATGGTCATAAATTCATTCCTTCTGTTTTTGAAGCGGGATGCCGTGCTGTGGTTTGTGAGGATATGCCTGAAGATATTCCTGATGATGCGGTGTGTGTATCTGTACCTGATTCGGCTGAGGCACTAGGATTGCTGGCATCGGCTTTTTACGATCATCCGTCCCGCGATTTAAAACTGGTTGGCGTTACCGGAACCAACGGTAAGACTACAGTTGCAACATTGCTGTATGAGATAACAGGGCTCCTGGGTGAGAAAGCGGGATTATTTTCTACCGTGCAGAATTATATAGGAGAAAAGGAGATTCCTGCAACACACACTACTCCCGATGCTGTTTCTCTGAACCGCATAATGAGACATATGGCTGATGAGGGGTGTACCTATTGCTTTATGGAGGTCAGTTCTCATTCGGTACATCAGAAACGTATAGCAGGACTTGAGTTTGCAGGCGGAATTTTTACCAATATAACCCACGACCACCTGGATTATCACAAAACATTTAAGGCATATATTGAGGCTAAAAAAGGATTTTTCGACTCTCTCGGCGAAACTGCTTTTGCACTTGTAAATGCCGACGATAAAAACGGAAGTGTGATGGTCCAGAATACAAAAGCTGCAGTTTATACTTATTCGGTAAAAGGTATGGCTGACTTTAAAGGGAAGATAATCGAGAATATGTTTGAAGGAATGCAGCTGAGTATTGACGGTAAAGAAGTATGGACTCCCTTTGTGGGATTTTTCAATGCTCAGAATCTGCTTGCTGTATATGGTGCTGCCGTTCTTCTTGGATTTGAGAAAGAGAATGTTCTTGTGGAGCTGAGCAGGTTAAAACCTGTAGCTGGGCGTTTCGAAACAATACGTTCGAATGACGGGATAACGGCAGTTGTCGATTATGCTCATACCCCTGATGCATTAAAAAATGTGATAGAGACCATAAATGAAATAAGAAGTTTTGATAATCAACTGATAACTGTTGTTGGAGCCGGAGGAGACAGGGATAAGGCTAAGCGTCCGGTAATGGCAGCCGAGGCTGTTAAGGGAAGTACGAAAGTTATCCTTACATCTGATAATCCCCGGAGTGAAGAACCAGAGCAGATTATCAGGGATATGATGGAGGGTATTTCGTTTAAAGAGAGAATAAAGGTTTTGTCGATAACCAGCAGAGAGGAGGCAATACGTACCGCATGTATGGTGGCTAATCCTGGAGATATTATTCTTATTGCAGGAAAGGGGCACGAAACATATCAGGAGATTAAAGGAGTCAGAACACATTTTGATGACAGGGAAATTGTCAGGGAAATATTTGCACATAAATAAATTACTATGCTTTACTATCTGTTTCAATATCTTTCAGATTTGGATTTCCCCGGTGCCGGGATGTTCCAGTATATCTCATTCCGGACAGGTATGGCTGTTATTTTCTCATTGTTTTTTGCCACTATCACCGGCAAAAGAATTATCCGTTTATTGCAAAAACAACAGATAGGCGAAGTCGTACGCGACCTTGGTCTTGAAGGGCAGTATCAAAAAAAGGGAACTCCAACTATGGGAGGAATAATAATTATAGGTTCTATACTTATTCCCACACTCCTATTTGCCAAACTTGAGAATGTATATGTTATTCTGATGATAATAACCACCCTCTGGCTTGGTACAATCGGTTTTATCGACGACTACATAAAGGTATTTAAAAAAGATAAAGAGGGTCTGGCAGGAAGGTTTAAGATTGCCGGACAGATAGGACTTGGGTTGATTGTCGGCCTTACACTATACCTGAATGATGATGTAATAATAAGAGAGCGTGTGCCTGAAAAAACAGTAGTGGTTGAGAATACTCAGGGACAGATACAGGAACTGCCTAAAATGCGTGATGTGAAAGGAACGATAACCACGGTTCCGTTCTTTAAAAATAACAAATTCGATTATTCGTCATTGCTGGGATTTCTTGGTGAGAATGCAAAAAAATACGGATGGATAGTATTCGTTCTGGCTGTTATTTTTATCATAACCGCTGTTTCGAATGGAGTTAACATGACTGACGGTCTCGATGGCCTTGCAACCGGAACATCTGCCATTGTGGGCTCAACACTCGGAGTTTTTGCATATCTGTCGGGTAATATTATTTATGCCAATTACCTGCATATTCTGTATATCCCGTTTTCAGAAGAGCTGGTGGTTTTTATTGGAGCTTTCATCGGTGCTACGGTAGGGTTTCTGTGGTATAATTCTTATCCTGCGCAGGTTTTTATGGGAGATACGGGCAGCCTTACTCTGGGTGGTATAATAGCAGTTTATGCAATAATGATACGAATAGAGCTGCTTATCCCTATTCTTTGTGGGATTTTCCTTGTCGAAAACCTTTCGGTTATGATACAGGTTTCCTGGTTTAAATACACCAAAAGAAAGTATGGTGAAGGAAGGAGGATATTCAAAATGGCACCTTTGCATCATCATTATCAGATGATGGGGTATTCGGAACCGAAAATAGTTACACGGTTCTGGATTGTGGGTATAGTGCTTGCCATACTTACTGTTGTAACATTAAAAATACGTTAAAGACAAAAAATATAACAGATGAAAAAGAGACTGGTAATACTGGGAGCTGGAGAAAGTGGTATTGGTGCTGCTTTATTGGGGGTGAAAACCGGTTTCGATGTATTTGTTTCTGATAAAGGGGAGATAAAAGAAAGATTCAGAAAAGAGCTTGAAGAGGCAGGGATAGCATTCGAGCAGGGAAAACATAGCGAAGAGCTTATTTTGAATGCTGATGAGGTTGTTAAAAGCCCCGGAATTCCGGACAATGCTCATCTTATAGTTAAGTTGAAAGAAAAAAGTATTCCTGTTATATCTGAAATTGAATTTGCAGGTCGGTATGCCACAGGAAAAAAGATTTGTATCACAGGCAGTAACGGCAAGACAACTACAACAATGCTGATACATCACATACTGACAAATGCCGGAATTGATGCAGAACCGGCCGGAAATGTGGGATTTGGTTTTGCTAGGCTGGTGGCAGAAGGTCGTGAACCCGAATATTGGGTACTCGAACTTAGTAGTTTTCAGCTCGATGGAATGTTCTCGTTTAAGGCCGATGTTGCTGTTATTCTGAATATTACCCCCGATCATCTTGACAGGTACGGGTATCAGATGCAAAACTATGTTGATTCGAAATTCAGAATAGTCAGAAATATGAAGGAGAATGACACATTTGTTTATTGTGACGATGATGAGATAATTACGGCAGAAATAAAAAAACGGAATATAAAAGCACAATTGATTCCTTTTTCGCTCGAACATAAGGTTGAGCAGGGAGCTTTTCTCGATAATGACAAAATAGTGATTAATTATAAAAACAGTTCTATGAGCTTTTTTACACACGAGCTTTCACTGGACGGACGTCATAATATTTATAATTCAATGGCAGCCGGTATCGTATCACAGGTTTTAAGGATACGTAAAAAAATAATCCGCGACAGTCTGGCAAACTTTAAAGGAGTGGAACACCGCCTTGAAAAAGTTGCAGCAGTGCGTGGAATAAAATTTATTAATGATTCAAAAGCTACCAATGTAAATTCCGCCTGGTATGCTCTCGAGTGTATGGATAGTCCGGTGATCTGGATTGCCGGCGGTACCGATAAGGGTAACGACTATTCTGAACTGGAGGGTATTGTTCGTGAGAAAGTTAAAGTATTGATCTGTTTGGGAAAGGATAACAGTAAGCTTGTGAACTATTTTAAAGGAGTTGTACCCGAAATTTTAGAAACCTCTTCGATGAAAGATGCAGTCAGAACAGCATACCGGATGGGTAAAAAAGGGGATGTTGTGCTTTTGTCGCCGGCGTGTGCCAGTTTCGACCTGTTCGATAATTATGAGCACAGGGGTAGATTGTTTAAAGAGTATGTAAGAAGATTGTAAAAGACCGGAACAGTCCTGATTATGGAAGATTCAATTTGGAAATATTTTAAGGGAGACAGAATAATTTGGGTTATTATTGCCTGGTTGTCCGTTGTGTCTATGCTGGTAATATACAGTTCTACAGGTAACCTGGCATCACAGTACCATACAGGAAGTGCACTGGGGTTTATGCTTCGTCAGGCTTTCTTTTTCTTAATAGGGCTTCTGGTTATTATAGGTATTCATAATGTGCCGTACAAATGGTTTGCAAAGTTGTATATGATATTTTTTATTGTAGCCGTTGTATTATTGGCCTATACTTTGCTTTTCGGGCCGGAAATAAATCATGCCAAAAGGTGGATACAGATACCATTTACAAGTATCAGGTTTCAACCATCCGAATTTGCTAAAATTGCAATAGTAGTATATCTGGCGCGGGAGCTTGCGCGTTATCAGAACGAGAAAATTACTCTCAGGATATATCTGAGAAAATTACTGGCCCCGTTATTTTTAATTATAATTCTGATAATTCCGGAAGATCTCTCCACATCTGTACTGATAGGTTTTGCCGGAATGGTTTTGATGTTTATCGGAAGGGTTCCACTCAGATATCTTATCTCCACAGGAAGTATAGCTGTCGGGTTACTCGCTTTAATGCTTATGTTTGGAAAAATGTATCCGGAATATTCTCCTCGGAGGATAAGGATAATGGTAGCAAGGCTGGAAGCTTTTAGTGCAGGAGAATCCGGTGATGACAAAATCAAAGATGCTCATTCGTATCAGTCGGAAAGAGCAAAAATGGCTGTTGCCAACGGCGGACTTTTCGGTAAGGGGCCGGGAAACAGTGTTCAGCGTAATTTCCTTCCGCATCCATATAGTGACTTTGTTTATGCAATAATAGTTGAAGAGTACGGTCTGGCAGGTGGCCTTGTTGTTCTTCTGGCTTACCTGGTATTACTTTACCGGGCTGGGGTAATAGTCAGGTACAGTAAAAGAGTTTTTCCTGCTCTGCTTGTGGTCGGACTTACGACTGTTCTTGTGGTTCAGGCAATTATAAATATGGGAGTTTCGGTTGGAGTATTCCCGGTTACCGGACAAACACTTCCTTTGGTAAGTATGGGAGGAACTTCGGTTGTGTTCTCATGTCTTGCTTTTGGAATGATATTGAGCGTTAGTATGTATGCAAAAGAACTAAAAGAAAAAGAGCTCGCAAATGAAAATAATAATTAGCGGAGGAGGTACCGGAGGACATATTTTCCCGGCTATTGCAATAGCAAATGCCGTAAAGGAGGCAAAACCCGATGCAGAAATACTTTTTGTGGGGGCAAAGGGTAAAATGGAGATGGAGAAAGTGCCGGCGGCTGGATATAAAATTACAGGTCTGACTGTGGCCGGACTGCAACGCCGTCTCACACTTAAAAATCTGTTGTTCCCTTTTAAGCTTCTTGCCGGAATGTGGCAGGCAAGGAAAGTAGTGAGGGAATTTAAACCGGATGTGGCTGTCGGAGTAGGCGGATATGCTTCTGGACCTGTGTTGAGGGTGGCTTCGGGAAAAGGCATCCCGTGTTTGTTGCAGGAACAGAACTCTTATCCAGGAATGACTAATAAGATTCTTTCTAAGAAGGCTAAAAAGATATGTGTTGCTTATCCTGAAATGGAGCGTTTTTTCCCAACAGAAAAAATAGTGCTGACAGGTAATCCTGTCAGGCAGGATATAACCGTTAAGGCAGACCGGGAAGAAGCATTCAGACATTTTGGTCTCGAAAGCGGGAAAAAAACAATTCTGGTTATAGGTGGCAGCTTGGGTGCAAGGTCGGTAAATGAAGGAATTATGAATGGACTGAAAGACCTTGATGATGATGTGCAGATATTGTGGCAAACCGGGAAATATTATTTCAATGAAATTGAAAAAAAAGTATCAGAAAAGAATACAGGAAATGTGAAAATTTTACCTTTCATAAAAGAGATGGCCTATGCTTATGCTGTTGCCGATGTTGTGATATCAAGAGCAGGTGCATTGTCGGTTTCGGAAATTGCCATTGCTGGCAAACCGGCGATTTTTGTGCCAAGTCCTAATGTTGCAGAAGACCATCAGACTAAAAATGCTATGGTGATGGTTGAGAATGATGCAGCATTGATGGTTAAGGATGATGAAACGGATACTCTTGCAGGTAAGGCTGTCGAAATGCTTAATGACAAGGCTTTGCTTGAAAAACTGGCAGGAAATATTAAAAAATATGCTAAACCTGATGCCGCGGCAAAAATTGCTGAGGAAGTTTTAAAACTGGCTGAGGGATAATTTTAAAAGGAAGCAGATGGAATTCAAGAACCTAAAATACGCATATTTTATTGGAATAGGAGGCATTGGAATGAGTGCCCTGGCACGTTTTTTTCATCGTCAGGGAGTCGATGTGAGCGGATACGACAGGGTTCCGTCTGTTCTTACTTCCGAGCTTGAGATGCTAGGCATACAGATTCATTATGAGGAAGATATTAACTGGCCTGCAGAAAAGGGTTTTTTGCCTTATGATACATTGGTTGTGTATACTCCGGCCATACCCGGCGATAACAAAGAGATTTTGTTTTTCAGGGAAGCAGGTTTCGATATGAAAAAACGAGCTGAAGTGCTCGGTCTTATTTCGAATAGCTGGGATGCGGTGTGTGTAGCAGGGACGCATGGTAAAACAACTATATCAACACTTGCCGCCCATCTGTATACAAAGTCGAAGATTGGCTGCTCGGCGTTTATTGGCGGTATTGCAAAAAATTACAACACAAACTATCTGCACTCATCAAAGTCGCCATATGTGATACTTGAAGCTGATGAGTTTGACAGGTCGTTCCTGCATCTCAATCCGTATCTTTCTGTTATTTCATCGATGGATGCCGATCATCTTGATATTTACGGCAATAAGAAAGAGCTGGAAAAGTCTTTCAGGGAATTTGTATCACTGACGCGTCCGGGTGGAACTGTTATAGTGAAAAAAGGACTGCCTGAGCTTCCTGTTCCTGAGGGAACGGTTCAGTTTGTCTATTCGCTTGATGAGGATGATGTTGATTTTTATGCATCAAATATTCTGATGATAAAAGACCGGTATATTTTTGACCTGAACAGTCCTTTCGGGAAGATTGAAGGTTTGCAACTCGGTATTCCCGGACTCCTGAATGTGGAAAATGCTGTGGCCGCCTGTGCACTTGCTCTTATAGGTGGTGTTTCGGAAGAAGAGATAAAGAAAGGACTTGCTTCATTTAAAGGAATAAAGAGGAGGTTCGATTATATAATTAAAACCAGAAAGTTCGTTTTTATCGACGATTATGCCCATCATCCGGCAGAGATAAAAGCTACCGTAAAATCTGTAAAGGCTATATATGAAGGAAAACGGATAATGGGAATATTTCAGCCCCATCTTTATACCAGAACAAGAGATTTTGCAAAAGAGTTTGCCGAGGCTCTTGATATTCTCGACAGGGTTATACTTCTTGATATTTATCCGGCCAGGGAGTTGCCTGTCGAAGGGGTTACGTCGGAACTTATTATGAAGTATATGAAGAATGCTGAGGTTGAAATTTGTGAAAAAGAAGAATTGTTTGATAAAATAATTAAGGATATGCCCGATGTGCTTCTTACAATGGGAGCAGGAGATATAGACAGGGAGGTTCCTGAACTTGAAGCTAAATTCAGGACACTTATGAAGTTATAAACTACCTCTGGATAAAATGTTAATAAAAAACTGTTTATGAGAGGTTTCGGAATTGTTAAAAAATGTATATTTAAGCGGAGGTAAACTGTGCAATGATGAAGAGAGTAGTGAAGATATTGGCTGTTGCGGCATTAGTCTTGTATTTTCCGGTTATACTGGGATTTGTGTCAGCAGACAGGAATAAGACGGTTTGCAGGGATATACGTACGGAAATTAATGACAGTACAGTCAATCGTTTTATATCATCTGATGAATTGCGGTTGGCAATACTGCAGAAATATCCGGGAATTCTTGGAAAAAACATAAATGATATTAATACCGAGAATATAGAACACTTTATTGAAAAGAACCCGGCAATAGAGAACTGTGAGGTGTTTTTTACCGTAGGTGGTGTTATGCATGTTGAAGTAGACCAGAAAAGGCCGGTATTAAGGGTATTTGAAGATTCGCATACATCATATTATATTGATGAAGACGGTGAAAAAATGCCGCTTTCTGCAAAATATACAGCACATGTGCTGGTGGCAAATGGATATATTAAAAAGCTTAAAAACAGGGATGAGCTTTTTAAACTTGCCGGTTTTATAAGTAATGATGAGTTCTGGAGGTCACAGATTGAACAGATTTATGTGAATAAAAATGGTGAATTTATTCTTGTTCCAAGGGTTGGCGACCATATTGTGGAGTTCGGACCTATTGACAGAATGGAAGAGAAATTCAGGAATCTGAAAGCATTATACCAAAACGGTTGGGATGCCAGAGAGTGGAATGTATATAAAAAAGTAAGTTTAAAATATGAAGGGCAAATTGTTTGCTCAAAAGCCAAATGACTATGATGAGTGAATCAAACCTGATTGCAGCTATTGACATTGGAACAACTAAGATTGTTGCGGTTGTAGGCCGGAAAACCGAAGACGGCGGCCTTGAATTGCTTGGTATGGAGAGTGTACCTTCTACCGGAGTGAAAAGAGGTGTTGTGTTAAATATTGAAGAAACGGTGGCGGCTATACGGGATGTTTTGCAAAAAGTGGAAAGTAATCTCAGTATCAAGCTGGAAAAAGTGTATGTAGGTATAGCCGGACAACATATTCGCAGTCTTCAGAATAAGGTTTCCAGGTTTATAACCGATCATTCGGAAATTACTAAAGATGATGTTGATCAGCTTTACAGGGATAACTTTAAGATTTTGATTGAAGCCGGTGAAAAAATTATGCATGTAATTCCACAGGACTATAAAGTGGATAACGAAGCCGGTGTTAAACAGCCGGTAGGAATGTCAGGACGTCGTCTTGAAGGAAACTTTCATATTGTGTTGGGACGTATTGCATCGGTAAATAATATCCAGAAATGTATAAAGAAAGTCGGCCTTGAACTTCAGGGACTTATTCTTGAACCATTGGCATCCTCTCACAGTGTGCTTACAGAGGACGAAAAAGAGGCCGGTGTTGTTCTTGTTGATATTGGTGGCGGAACTACCGATGTTGCTGTTTTTTATGATGGAATAATCCGCCATACAGCAGTTATTCCTTTCGGAGGCAATGTTGTTACCTCTGATATTAAACATGGTTGCTCAATCTTGTATAAACAGGCCGAAGCACTCAAGGTTCAGTTTGGTGCTGCAATAGGAGAGAGAGAACGTGATGATATGGTGGTTACCATTCCCGGTCTTGACGGCTGGGAGCCTAAAGAGATATCATTCCGTAATTTGTCATATATAATTCAGGCACGCATGGAGGAGATTATTGACCTGGTGCAGCGTCAGATTGAGAAGTCTGGTTTTTACGATGAACTGGGAGCAGGAATTGTGGTTACCGGAGGCGGTGCATTGCTTAAAAATATAGATGATTTGATTAAGTACCGAACCGCCCTTGATGTGAGGATTGGAATTCCCGACAGGTTTCTGAAGGGTAATGTTCCGGAGAAGGCGGCACTGCCTATGTATGCTACAAGTATAGGTCTGTTGCTTAGTGCACTTCAGAAACAAACCAGTTCAATTGGTGAGCCGGAACTGTTCGGCGATCTGGAACCTGAAACAGAACGGGTAATTGCAGAAAAAGAAAAAAATAAAAATAAAACATCGTCATGGGGCACAAGGAAAAAAGAAAGAACCAGGAAAAACACAGCCGGATTTACCGGTTCCCTTTTCGACGGTATGTTTGACGGAATGAAGAATTCTCTGGCTTCAATGTTCGATGAGAAGGATGCAGATATGTAATTAAGAATCCAAACTGTATTTTACTATGGAAGATGATTTGATGAATTTTGAGATACCGGCCGAGCGCTCATCGATAATAAAAGTAATCGGTGTCGGTGGAGGCGGGGGAAATGCCGTAAATTACATGTATAATAAGGGCATTAAGGATGTGAATTTTGTGGTGTGTAACACCGATGCCCAGGCATTAAGCAATAGTCCGGTGCCGGTTAAAATACAGTTGGGCGAAACCCTGACAGAGGGACGTGGAGCTGGCAATAAACCGGAAACCGGAAAACAGGCAGCCATCGAAAACCTGGAAGATGTGGTTCGTGTGCTGGAGGATAATACAAAAATGATATTTGTTACAGCAGGGATGGGAGGTGGAACAGGAACCGGAGCCGCACCTATTATTGCAAAAGCTGCTCATGAGATGGGAATCCTTACTGTTGGAATAGTTACCATTCCTTTCCGGTTTGAAGGCGAAAAAAGAATAACCCAGGCTCTTGACGGAATAGCGGAAATAAAGAAACATGTTGATGCACTGCTTATCATCAATAATGAGAAGCTGCGTGATATGTACGGAGACCTGAAACTGTCGAATGCATTTGCCAAAGCAGATGATGTTCTGGCAACAGCAGCTAAGGGAATTGCTGAAATTATTACCGTTCACGGATATATAAATGTAGACTTTGCCGATGTGGAAACCGTCATGAAAAACAGTGGTGTCGCAATTATGGGGTCTGCTTCGGCTGAAGGTGAAAACAGGGCTATTGATGCTATTCAGGCAGCCCTCGACTCTCCGTTACTTAATAACTATGACATCTCAGGGGTTCAGAATATACTGCTTAATATTACTTCAGGTAAAGATGAAATTACAATGGATGAGGTTGGCCAGATAACCGATTTTGTTCAGGATATAGTAGGAGCAAATGCTTCTATCATATGGGGAACTGGCATTGATGAAAAACTGGGGAATAAAGTTAATGTTACCATTATTGCTACCGGATTTGGATATGAATATGAATCGGATGAAGATGCCGGCAGGGAAGGTGGCAATGATGTAATTCGTATTCCTCTCGATGGCTTTGATGGTACAAGGGAAAAAGATACCCGTTCCGGAAAAATGTTGCCTGAAGAGAATATGCCTTCAGGTTCGGTTGAACCAAAGGTAGGAGAAACAATAACTTTTGACCTGGGAAAAGATAAGGATGCAAAACGGGAGATGATAGATGAACTATACAGACCCGTGATAAAAAAGACAGGAGGAAATTCTCACAATGCCCAACAGTCAGTTCCCGATGTTGAACAGGTAATTCAGCCTGTGACTGATGTATTTCCTGATGATATTGAGGATGATAAGATAATAGAACAAATGGAGAATGTGCCTGCCTATAAAAGGCGAGGATTTCCTGCAGGCAGACAGGAGTCGGAAAAAGAAAAAACAAAAGGAGAAAAGGTTAGCAGGTTTTCGCTTATTGATGACCCTGAAAAAGGTGTTACATTAAGAAAAAATAATCCCTACCTGCACGATAATGTAGATTAAGAGAAACGTAAAATTAAATATAATGGATTTTATAGATAAGATATCAGAAGATATAAAAACCGCAATGAAAGCCAAGGACAAAGTAGCACTGGAATCGTTGCGCGCAATAAAAAAGGAGCTTCTTGAGGCAAGATCAGCAAAGGGAAGCTCAGGTGAAGTGTCGGAATCGGATGCCATAAAAATAATGCAGAAGATGGTTAAGCAGCGCCTTGATGTTGCTGCCATTTACATTCAGCAAGGCAGACCAGAGCTTGCCGAGAAAGAAGAAGCTGAGGCAAAGATAATAAGCCGTTACCTGCCCGAACCGATGTCCGCTGAGGAGCTAGAAAAGGCCGTGAAAGAGGTAATTGATGAGGTTGGTGCCACATCAATGAAGGAGATGGGAAAAGTTATGGGAATTGCATCCAAAAAGCTGGCAGGTAAAGCTGACGGGAAAGAGATATCGGCAGTGGTCAGAAAACTGCTTTCCTGATCATATTGCATAAAAATATTTGAAAAAGTGGATGTCCAAAAAGTCGTCATTCGGAGAATTCACCCCAAATTTTTGAGGATAAGAGAAAATGACGGAATATCAGCGTCATCGCGATTAGCGCGAGTGAAGAAGCCTGCCTGGATAATCCTGTCAGACAGGCCCGCTTGACCAAGTCGGGCAGGCGATCTCGACGGTTCTGAGATTGCTTCACCCCATAAAATGGGGTTTGCAATGACGTATAAGTCTTGTATACAATCAATGTTTTAAGCAATTCCGTTATTGGTAACAAAGTGAAGCCTGCCTGCCGTAGCACGGCGCAGGCAGGGAATCTCTAAGGTTATATGTGTTGAAAATCAAGAGAATACTTCGTCGTTCCTCCTCGCAATGGCGTTATTTTCTTACTTTTTGGACATCCTCAGACTTCACCCCATAAAATGGGATTCACAATGATGTCTGTTTTTTTACTTTTTTGGCTGCCTCGTTGGCTTTCATTTTGTTCGGATATTTATCCCAGTTTCTCTACAGCATTTTTTATCCTTTGTATGGTCTCCTCTTTTCCTATCATTTCGGCAATGGTCATAAGGTCGGGACCGAAACCACCGCCAACCAGTGCCAGCCGCAGAGCATTCATAACAAGTCCGAAACCAAGGCCTTTTTCTTCGATAAGAGCCGCAATGTAGGATTTAATCTTATCGGCTTTCCACTCATTTACTTCATTAAGCTTTTCTGCAAGTTCTTTCATAAATGCCGGAACATCACCTTTCCATCTTTTCTTTACAACCTTAGGGTCGTATTCAACGGGGGCGATGAAAAAAAATGATGCCTGATCCCATATCTCATGAACAAAAGAGACACGTTCTTTGACAAGCGAAACAACTTTCTCGGTGAAATTCTCATCAGCTTTGATTCCTCTTTTGTCAAGTTCTTTACTGAACAGAACACTTAATTGCCTGTCTGTTTTTCTTAGAAGATGCTGCTGGTTAAACCATTTTGTTTTTTCGGGATCGAATCGAGCTCCTGACTTATTGACTCTCTCAAGGGAGAAAAGTTCGATTAATTCATCCATACTGAAAATTTCCTGTTCGGTGCCAGGATTCCAACCCAACATTGCCAGCATGTTTACAAATGCTTCGGGGAAATAGCCCTCCTCTCTGTATCCCGATGAAATATCTCCGCTTTCAGGATCTTTCCATTGAAGCGGAAATACCGGAAAGCCGGCTTTGTCTCCGTCGCGTTTGCTTAATTTACCTTTGCCTGTGGGTTTAAGAATCAAAGGCAGATGGGCAAATTTCGGGGTATTCCATCCAAATGATTTGTAAAGCAATATATGGAGCGGTAATGATGGTAGCCATTCTTCACCTCTGATTACATGCGATATCTTCATAAAATGGTCATCAACAACATTTGCAAGATGATATGTCGGCATGCCATCTGACTTAAAAAGTATTTTATCGTCAAGTTCTCGGGTGTTGAAAGACACTTTACCACGTATAATATCCTCTTCTTCCACGGTTTCGTTATCGGGCATTTTAAACCGTATTACATAATCGCCCTTCAGCAATTCTGTAACTTCATCTTCAGACAAAGAGAGAGAATTGCGCATTTGAGATCTAGTGTGGGCATTGTATGTGAATACCTTTTTATCTTTTTCCAGTTCTTTACGTTTTGAGTCCAGCTCTTCCGGAGTGTCAAATGCATAATATGCGTGCCCTGTTGAGATTAGCTTTTGGGCAAAAGTTTTATAAATATCTTTTCTTTCCGATTGACGATAAGGTCCGAAACCACAGCTGTATCCGGGTTTCTCATCGGGATTTAGCCCGCACCATTCAAGTGCCTCGATGATGTACTTTTCAGCACCCGGTACATATCTGGTTTGGTCTGTGTCTTCTATTCTAAGAATAAAAGTTCCGTTATTTTTTTTTGCAAATAAATAATTAAAAAGTGCGGTTCTTACTCCGCCCATATGCAATGGCCCTGTTGGGCTTGGTGCAAATCGTACTCTTACTTTCGAATCTGACATAATTGTTTTTTTTTGCAAAGATAAGAAAATACATGCTCATACTGATGTATGAACACCGCTAACCGTTAATGTTAAAAAAAGGAGGAGAACCTTTTGGTTACTCCCCCTTTCTCTTTCCATGCTAAAGGTTGTTTACCCGCATTTCGACGTTCCGCAGGTTGTACATATCAGGCATCCTTCCTGATATATCAGACTGTCAGAACCACAGTTCTCACAATGTCCTTTTTTGGCCTTGGTGCCGTTCGGGATATATTTTTTAAGGGCTCTTTCTACTCCGTTTTTCCAGGTGTTTATCGATTCACTGTCGAGTTGTAAACCTGAAACGAGATTAAGTACATCTTCGATAGGCATTCCGTGACGCAAAACTCCTGATATAAGTTTTGCATAGTTCCAGAACTCCTTGTTGAATTTGTGAGATAATCCTTCTATTGTTGTCTTGTAGCCTCGTTTGTTTTCGTATTGGAAGTCATAACGGCTTACTCCGTTTTCGTCTCTGTTTTTAATGATTTTTCCTTTACTTACAGATTTGGGCAGTAGTATTCCGTCTTCGTCATCTGAAAGACCTGTGAAAATTTCATAAGGTTTACCATCGATTAGTCCGACAAAAGCAATCCATTTTTCTTTGTTGTTCTGAAAACGTACAACATCTGCCTCGAGAATCTGAGGACGTTTTTGTGGAAATTTATTTTCCTGTTTATCTTCTGTTTCTTCTTTTTTCTCTTCTTTTTTGTTTGAAACAAGAACACCGGAACGACTGCCTTCACGATAAACGGTTACTCCTTTGCAACCACTCTTCCAGGCTTCGATGTAAAGTTGCCCTACAAGCTCCTCTGTTGCATCCTCAGGCAGATTTATGGTTACACTGATAGAATGGTCTACCCACTTCTGTATTTTACCCTGCATTCGTACTTTGTTCAACCAGTTTACATCGTTTGATGTTGCATTGTAGTAAGGAGACTTCTTAACCAGTTCATCAATCTCTTCCTGAGTGTAGTCTTTGGTTACATCATAATTGTTAGCCTTCATCCAGGTTACGAACTTGTGGTGAAATACTGTGTACTCTTCCCAGTGGTCACCAACTTCATCAATAAAATCGACTTTGACTTCCGGATCGTTCGGGTTAACTTTTCTGCGACGTTTGTATACCGGCATGAATACAGGTTCAATACCTGATGTAGTTTGTGTCATTAAGCTTGTAGTACCGGTAGGAGCTATGGTCAAAAGTGCAATATTTCTTCTTCCGTACTGTTTCATTTCAGCCTCAAGCCACGGATCTGCTTCGAAAAGTCTCTTAATAAAAGGGTTGTTCTTTTCTCTTTCGTAGCTGTAAATTGGAAATGAACCTCTTTCTTTAGCCATATTCACTGACGATCTGTAGGCTGAAATTGCAAGGGTTTTGTGAACTTCTACCGAAAAATCGGTAGCTATATCACTGCCGTACTGAAGCCCAAGTGCAGCAAGCATATCGCCTTCACCTGTGATGCCTACACCGGTACGTCTTCCTTCCACTGCTTTTTTCCGGATATTTTCCCAAAGTTCACGTTCAACTCTCTTCACAGTATCGGGTTCCGGGTCTTCTTCTATTTTACCTAATATTGCATCAATCTTCTCCAGTTCAAGATCGATTATGTCATCCATAATACGCTGAGCATACCCTGCATGCTTTTTAAATAGTTCGAAGTTGAATTTAGCTTCCGGGGTAAATGGGTTTTCCACATATGAATACAGGTTTATAGCAATCAGGCGACAACTGTCGTAAGGACATAATGGTATTTCGCCGCAGGGATTTGTTGATACGGTGCGGTATCCAAGATCGGCATACGAATCTGGTACAGATTCCCTTATAATGGTATCCCAGAACAAAATACCCGGTTCTGCTGATTTCCAGGCATTGTGAACTATCTTATTCCATAGTTTGACAGCATCGGTTTCTTTTTTTACTTTAGGTTCGCTGGCATCTACAGGATATTGTTGTATATATGGCTTGTTGTCTATTACGCTCTTCATAAACTGATCATCGATCTTTACCGAAACATTTGCTCCGGTTACCTTCCCCTGTTCCATTTTAGCGTCAATGAACTGTTCAGAATCGGGATGCTTGATGGATACGCTAAGCATTAATGCGCCTCTGCGACCGTCCTGAGCAACCTCTCTTGTCGAGTTGCTGTAGCGTTCCATAAACGGAACAATACCGGTTGATGTTATAGCTGAATTTTTAACGGGTGAACCTTTGGGGCGAATGTGAGAAAGATCATGGCCGACACCACCGCGACGTTTCATTAGCTGTACTTGTTCCTGATCTATTTTCATTATGCCTCCGTATGAATCAGCATCACCATCATTTCCTATTACGAAACAGTTTGATAAAGATGCTACTTGCTGATTATTTCCAATGCCTGACATCGGACCGCCTTGCGGTACTATATACTTGAATCTTCTAAATAATCCGTATAGTTCTTCTACCGTCATAGGATTCGGATACTTATTTTCTATACGGGCTATTTCACGGGCCAACCGCCAGTGCATGTCATCCGGATTCAGCTCAAAGATATTGCCTTCAGCATCTTTTAAAGCGTACTTGTTCAGCCATACGCGGGCTGCCAGCTCGTCGCCGTGAAAATACTCAAGCGAAGAGTTGAATGCCTCGTCATGTGTGTACACTTTTTGTTTTTCATCAGATTTAAGATCGATGGTGTTAACTGTCATAGTAGTAATTGATGTTAAGAGGTTGATAAATCATTAATTAACTCTGTTGTAATTGTTTGTTTTTGGTACATGCAATATAGCTATTGAATGTTTTTTTGGCAAACTTTTTTATTTACACATTGTTAAAAGTTTTCCGTTTCAACAGGCTAAATGGCAGGAAAACAGAGGACTAAGAATTTATCAACAATCAGAAGTTGTCAAAAAATGAAAATTTGTCTTGTTTTTGTGTTAAAAAGTTTTTCAGAAACTGATTGTTGACATTGAAGAAAACAAGGTCTTTAATTCGTCTAAGTTCCGATGTGTTTACAGTACCCGGTTATAGTCAATCTTATCTTCATTTAAACGATGAGGAATTAATCTGTTTGTGCTTTGGGAAACAAAACCAAACTATGCATTACATTAGAAGACTGAAAATAGTTTTCAAGAGCATATCGATAAAGAACTACATTCATTTTGGCAAATTACTAAAAAGGTATATTACCAGAGCAGCCTGGAGGCATCTCAGGATGGTTGCCCATTTGCTAAATGCATATTTGCCGTTGTTATTTTTGGATGAAGGGATATAGAATTTCCTTGTATGCCTGTTTCAGGGGGGCTGTCAAACCTTTCCTGGATGGTTATGTTATTTATTGTTTTGTATTATATCCAATAAATTTTTTATGAAAAAAGCGGTACTCACATAGAATACCGCTTTACCTTTCTTGTAATTAAAATCTTTTTAGTAGAACTTGATTCTGTTATCAGTAATATCAACCGAATTTTTTAATGCTTCAAATATTCCGTAATCAACTTTGTAGTTTATAGCCTGTTGAAGCTGTTGTTTCTCAACTTCAGGACTTACTTCTACTTTTGTTTCGTTTGTTACATTAACAAGGAAAACGCCGTTGTTCCCCTTAACCGGTTTTGAAAGTTCATCTTTTTTGCTGTATACGGCAAGAGCAACAAGTGATGGTTCAATTCCGGCACCGGTAACCTGTCGGTCGGCGAATGTAACTCCTTCTGCATTCTGAACATTCACTCCTAATTTTTCAGCAAGTTGTTCAATACTGCTTACGCCGGCCATATTCTTTTTGATGTTATTAATAATGATATCACCTTTTTTCTCTTTCATCAGCTCTCGCTTTATCTGATTTTTAACAGACTCTAGCGGAGCAGGTCCTTTTTCTGTTTTTCCTGTAAGAACAGCAATTACAAATTCATCTCCGAATTCGTATATAGGTGATATTGCACCTACTTCATTTTCAAAAGCCCAACGTACAAGGCTTCGTGGTGATTCGAGAGAACCAATATTACGATCCGAGGCTTTAATTCCTTTACCGTAACGTTTAATCAGGTTTTCTTCTTCCACTGCTTTGTTGAATTTCTCCGGAGTGTTATTCAGTGCTGCAAACTTGGTAGCTTTCGAATAAACATCCTGATATGTTTTTGAGCTGTAAGTAATGTCTCTTACAAGAGTTGCCAGTTTATATTTTTCCACAAGTTTACCCAGTTCCTGGATATTTATTATGTGAACACCAAATTGAGTCTGAACCTTAACAATGTCACCTTTCTTGGCGTTAAAACAGGCATCATTGAATGGTTTTACCATAGCTCCATCTTTAAACCAACCAAGATCACCACCGTTTATTGCAGAACCCGGATCTTCAGAGTTAGCTCTTGCGAGTTTTGCAAAATCAGCACCATTATTCAGAAGGTTAATCAAGCTGTCTGCTTTTGCATTAAGTTCTTCAATTGAAGCACCGGTTCTTAACAAAATATGACGTGCTTTGACCGAGTCAGGTAGCATTTTTATGTCAACAAGACGTGTAACTTTAAATGCATTGTTTTCTTCATAAGGTCCGTATAATTCGTCAATTTCGGCAGTTTTTACAAAGTCCTGAAGTCTGGGGTTTATCTGATTAATGCTTAAGTATTTGTCTACGTACGGAGCATCAGAGTTCATTTTTACATATTGTTCGGGATCGGTGTCAGGATTACCGAATACTTCCATTGCTTTTGTAATCCACTCTTTTGCCATCTCCTTGTCTTCGGCTGAAGGCTTAACTGTGAATGTTACATATTCGATATCTCTTGTAGCTTCACGTTCAAAACTTTTAATGTTTTCATTATAGTAATCTTCAATTTCTGATTCTGAAATTTGTACTGCACTATCGGGGATTGAGATGTAACGTTGTGCAATGAACTTAAAATCTACTTTGCGAGAATTGGCATCAGCTTCCATTTTGGCCTGCTGCGAAGTTATGTACATTCCTTTTTTAAGAAGTGCTGTGTATTTTTGGTTTATACGCTCCGAAATAATCTGCTTTTCGATGTAATTCCAGAAAAACGATGCCTGAGGATCGTTGTCTTTTTGCTTAAGGAAATTTATAAGTTGCGCCTGATCAAATACGCCGGTCTGAGGATTTGTAAATATCTGACGTATGGTTGGATGAACATTTTTTCCTGTAACCATTGTCAGTAATTCTTCAGGTGTAACCTTAATTCCAAGTTCTTCTGCCTTCTTGTTTATTATTGTTTCGAACACTGTTTGGTTCCATACCTGATCTTCAATGCGGTACATTTCCTGCTGATCAAGAGATGTTTTTCTCGATTGAAGTTTTATGAACTCTTCCTGTTCATCTATTTTAGCCTGGTATTCAGGATAGCTGATTGCAATACCGTCAATTTCGGCTACTTCCTGTTCCGAACTGCGTAAAATAGAGCCGGTTGAGTTTAACAGGTCTGTTAATACAAATGCCAAGAGTGCAAATCCAATGAAAATAGCTACAAGTACTCCTGCTTTGTTTCTGATCTTCTCTAATGTTGCCATTCTATGCTAAATAATTAATTATAAATGTGCTTAAAATTTCAGGGTACGAATATACAAAAAAAAGCCATTGCAAAAAGGCAAGTTTTTCTTATTCGTGAAATATTGTTTTTTAATTTTCTAATCTTATGTTAATCAGTATCCAGAACTGTTACTTTTACCAGATCTATCTTTGAGTTTGTTGCTTCAAGTATCTTTATTCTGAACGATTCAACTGTTATTTCATCATTAACTTTTGGTATAGACTGAAAAAAGTACAGAATCATTCCTGCAAGTGTTTCATAATCGTCAGACTCGGGAAGATTCAGGTTATACTTTTCATTAATATAGTCGATCTCTAGCCGGCCGGAAAATTTAAATTCCCGATCGTTAAGCTTAATTTCGATAAGATCCGTAGTGTCGTGTTCATCATCGATTTCTCCGAATATCTCTTCCAGAATATCTTCCAGTGTAATAATTCCGGCAGTTCCTCCGAATTCATCTACTACAAGAGCAATACTTTTATTCTCTTCGGTAAACTGCTTCAGTAAAGCATTTGCCGGCATTGACTCGGGAACCACGGATATCGGACTAACTATATTTCTTAGTTGTTTGGGTTTCTTGAACATTTGCGATACATGAACATAACCGATGATATTGTCTATATTCTCTTTGTACACGAGGATTTTGGAGAATCCTGTTTCAACGAAAGTTTTTTTCAACTCGTTCAGATCTGCATTAATGTCGATTGCCACGATGTCGGTTCTGGGAACAATACATTCGCGAAGTTTGATTTTCGAGAAATCAATTACGTTTTTCAGTAGTTTTACTTCCTGCGGTATGTCCTTCGACTCATTGTCCTTCTTCTCGTGCTGTGAAAGTAAATTATCAAGATCGACTTTTCCGAAAGGGAGTTCGTTTTTTTCTTTTGGAATATCGACACCAATTCCTAATCTCATTATTATTTTTGAAACATATATGGTTACCTTGCTTATCGGATAGAACATGATATAGAAAAACAGCAATGGTATGGCAAATATGTTCAGAATTAGTATAGGATTGATTCTGAAAAGTGTTTTTGGTAAGAACTCTGCGGTAACAAGAATTATTATGGTCGAAACTATTGTTTGTATTAAAAGTATTAAGGTATCTGATTCAACAATATCAAGTTCTCTTATGCGGGGTTCAATAAGTTTCGCCATTTGCAGGCCGTATACAACAAGAGCAATGTTATTGCCAATTAAAAGTGTGGTTATGAATACAGATGGGTTCTTTACGAATCTTTCAATTATTCGTCCTAGGAAAGGAAATTTCTTTTTATTGAGCTCGATTAGTAGTTTATTCGAAGAGATATAGGCCATTTCACAGCCTGAAAAAAAAGCTGAAAATAAAAGAGCAAGTAATATTATTGTTATTTCGTCCATTGCTGAATTATTCCTCAATCTCTGCTATTGCAATAATGTTTTTTATGGTGTAATTCGATAAATCCTCCTTTGATTCAAAACCCACACCGTTTATAACATCGGTTTTGGTAGTGATTTTAACGTGTTTATCGGAATATATTAGCTTTTCTTTCATATCCCAGAAAAGCTGTTCGGTATTTAAAATTTCACCTTTTTCATTTATAGCCTCCACATTATTGTTCAGTTCCCAAAGTTTCTTTTTTGAATAATGTCTGGCATTGTTACATTTTATCTGAGCAATGATTTCTCCGTTTTTGTTGTACGACAGAAAATGCAATCCCTGCGGAAAATCATCGTAAGGCTCTTCTGTGTTGCTGTATCGTATTAGCATTGGAGTAATGAGCCTGTGTTTAACACGGCCCGAATCAAGCATAATTGTTTCCAGATTCTCGACCTGCAACGATGGAGCATCCTGCATTTCGGTTATCGCTTTTATTTCTTCGGGATCGTTCGACTTACAGGATATTACAAAAAAAGATACAGCAAGCGCAATAAATACGCTTGCTGTATCAAGTTTTTTATGAACCTTATATGTATAAAAAGGTTTCAAGGTTTATTTCTTTTCCCTGACTTTAGTAGTTTCGTTAATCCATCCTCCAATGTGATAAGTTCCTCCAAGGTTTACGTCTTTCTGGAAGAAAATATCTTCTTTGTTGGGGAAGTGTGCCGAATAGATGCTGATAAGGTTGTTTGCCTCTTCTGCAACTTCCGGGTCAACTTGTTTTGCCTTTATAAACTTATCAACGGCAGCCCAGTATACGGTTGAATGTTCAAACTCAGTGTCACCGTAATTTTTAGCATATGCAGCATAAGCTTTTCCAATCAGGATGTATGCATCACCGTTTTTCGGATCTAGCTTGAGTGCTTTCAATGCTGTAGCCTTAACTTCAGGATATTTCTTTTCTGAAAGGTAAAGCAAAGCAAGTTTGGTATAAAATTTAGCTTTATCTGCCGGGTTTTCTTCAAGTTTTATAGCTTCTTCAATATATTCTTTTGCTTTATCCAGGTTCTGAGTTTTCAGGTTCATCTTGAACAAACCATATGCTGAAGATGATGAAGGCTCAATTTTATAAAGCAATTCTGAAGTCTTGAAAAACAATTGTGAATCACCACAATCACTTTTTGCCAGCAGATGATTGATACGGCGCAGCCAGTTTTCGTCACCCTGATGTTCTGGAAGCATTGGACCAAATATTTTTTCAATATTATCGCATGTAGCTACACCACTAGTGGCGAACAACTTATCAATCATATTTTTGATTTCAACATTTTCGTCTTTCTTTTTACCTGTTGATGAGGCAATTTTTTTATTCAGAATGTTGGATACAGTAGAATAATTCTGCATTACAGCATCGGCAGATAAGTCTCCTTCTTTGTAACGGTTTACAGTAGTAGTCATGAAGGTGACCAAAACAGAATTTTGTGTTTTTGGTCCCTGTGCTTCAATCGCTTTGTTCATCAAATCAAAAGCTTCTTTTACCACTTCGGGGTCATAACCTTTGTATTTAAGCATGGCAACCGCCTTTTTCCCCTGAATGTAAGGAGTAGGGTATTTACGGCTGTTTCCAAAATACTTTATTCGCTGATCGTAAATTTGCATCAGCTTATTGTAGTACTCCTCACGTTTAGTAGGATCTTTCTCCTTTGAAAGAAGCATTTTGTACATTGCCTCTCCATGCTTGTAAATGTTCGATGTGGACTTGGGGCATTCGTCAAATGCTTGCTGCCAGTATGGGAGAGCATCTTTTATGTTTTTTTGCTTGAAGTATTCAGCATATAGTGATAAATTTTTCAAACATCTGATACTGTCTTCTCCGTGGCCGTACTTAGAGCCATCTTCCACTCCTTTTTGCGCGTAGGCATTCCCTATTGACAGGATTAGGGTAAGTATAATTAATTTTGAAATTTTGAGTAACATAATCTCAGCTTTTTAGTATGATTAACATATTTAATTTAGTCGAATTTCCGTTTCATGAACCACACCTCATAAAGTGTGATGTTAAGCTTAACATTAAAGTAATTTTCCTTTACTAAATTATAGTCTGTTGTTCCTCTTGAACCGTATTCAAATGCCAAATTTAGTGAAGTTTTACTTCGTTTCAATGGGAAACCTAGTCCAAAACTTATGCCAAAATCTTTAAGTTGGTAATCATTTATTACTAAATAATCTTTCAGATAGTGTGTTCCGACTCTGTATCTTATTCTGGATAAGTACGTTTTGGGATTTCTGTCATTTGGAATAAATTCTGCTCCGAATGCAAATCTTGACCGGTCGGTTGTGCGTGTAAATTCGTCAGGGAATGTAATATCATCCCATGCACTGGTTGAAAAATCAGCAGTAAGTGTCAATCTGTTGTCATATACATAAGTTAATCCAAAACCTAAAGATAGAGGTAAGTCGAAGGCACTGGCAGAAAAATCTTTTTTATTATAATACAGAGTATCGGAATCGATAAAAAGTTCGTTTTCTTGTTCGATAGCAGTACCTCTGGCTACCAGTTCTTCAGTATATCCATTAAGAGGAGTTTTGGGATTATAAGTAACACCTAAAATAAGCTCGCTTTTGTCTTTTAGTGGAACAACAGCCTGTAACCCGAAATCAAGAAATACATCATTTACGTGTATGTTTTGTTTTCTTCCGTAAGCAAGAGCCGTCTGATGTTGCAGATAATCAACCGTATTAATACTTATGAGATTACCGAATATGTATGAAAGATGAAATCCTGCAGATAAAAACTTGAATGGTTGGAAACCGATTCCGGTATAGGCTCTGGTTAATGAGCCGCTTCCATATGCTTGTTGGCTGATGTCACCCAGGACATCGTCTGTTGTTATGTTTTCAAAATTATATCCGGTTCCTGATTGTGGCCTGATCCCTAATGTGGCCGCTGCCCATTTGGCAACCGGGAATCCGATAGCAAAATATTCAAAATTTATATCAGAAAAACCTGCACTGTTATCAGTTGTTTCCAGTCCCTGATAAAAACCTTTTATTCCTCCTTCGAAAAAGAATGAAGTTGAGTCCATCGCAGTGAGTGAAGCAGGGTTGAGGTCGTTAAGGTGCTTGTTTGATCTAAGGGCTATTCCCGTACCTCCCATGGCTGCTCCCCTTCCGTAGCCTCGCTGTTCAAGATCTCCGACACCATAACGTGAATATGGGGAGTATGTATATTTCTGGGCATTAACATTACTGGCTAATATTGTTAAGCCAATAGTAATTAAAAAAAGGACTCTATTTAAGTTTATCATTGTATTCCAATATTCGATTAAGACCGATCAACACGAGGTTAGGGTGTACAAAGATGCGTTTTTTTAGCTTTTTGACAAAAAAATCTGCATCTCCACCTGTAAATAATACCACAATTTCAGGATATCTTTTTTTTAGTTGGCGAATATAACCTTTAATTTCAAATAAAAGACCATATTGAACACCGGAATGAATAGCTTCGTTTGTAGATCTTCCAATTATGTTGTTTTGTTCGTCGATATTTAATAACGGAAGCTGGCTCGTAAAATTATGCAGGGCTTTATATCTTATTTGTAAACCTGGAGAAATGTTGCCACCCTGATAAATGCCATTTCCTGTTAAAAGTTCATAAGTGACAGCTGTTCCGGCATCAATAATTAATATGTCTTTCCCCGGGTGCAGAGACTGTGCTCCAGCTACCACAGCGATACGGTCTTTACCTAATGTTTCGGGAGTTTTGTAATTTATAACGAAAGGAAGAGGCATGTTATGAGATAACGAAATATAACCGGGAAATATATCTTTTAAAGCAGTAAGTAACCGATTTGTGTTTTCTTTTATTACAGAAGAAAAAATACACCTGGAAATGTTATATTTATGCCTTAAACTGAGCAATGTGTTTTTATCAAGGATATTGTAAGAATCGGAATATACAAGTTGCCATTTGTCAAAAACTCCAATCTTTATCTGTGTATTTCCCTGATCTATGATTAAATTCACGAAATTGAATTAGTGTTTATAACGGTGTAAATTCAGAACAAAGATACTGAGTTTTTTAAAACTGCGTAACCTTTTTTTATGACAATAACTTATTAATTTATTAAATGCGAAAGGTTTTAATTGTTGAAGACGACAGATTTATTTCTACAATAATAGAAATGTTCCTGAAAGAACTTGGGCATGAACTGGTAGGCAAATGTGACAAGGGGGAAGATGCGTTGGAAATTTGCAGAGAAGTAAAACCGGATGTTGTTCTGATGGATATACATATTGAAGGAGACCTTGACGGTATTCAGACAACCGAAAGGCTTAAAAATGAATTTGATGTTCCAGTTATATATGTTTCTTCTGATACCAGCAGTTATGTCATTGAACGTGCAATTGTTACTAATTCATACGGTTTTCTGGTAAAGCCAATTAATAAACAGGAGTTAGGAATAAGTATCGATCTTGCATATTATAAACATAAGGTTGATATGGAACAAAAGGAGAGGGAGAGGGGATACAGGCAGTTTATCAGTGAATCTCCGGTTCCAATTGTGATAGTAAATGATGGTAAAATCCAGTACCTGAATAATCTGGCACTCGAGGTTGTGTTTAAAACGCATTACATAGAAGATGTTTTGTTACAGCCGTTTATTAATTTTGTTGCTGAAGAAGACAGGGAGGTGGTGATTAAGTTGTTTGAGGATTTTAATAACGCAGGTAGCTGTTTTAAATGCCAGACTATACGTTTTCAGGATGTTCACGGACGTTTTACTTATGTTGAAATTGATGGTTCCGGGGTTAAGTTTAACAACAAATCATCGGTACAGATAATAATAAGAGATATATCAGAAGATATTAAGGTGCAGGAGAGGATGGAAAGTTATAAAATTGCTCTTGTACATTCGGGCATGCCATTTGTTATCGCCAAACCGGATCTGACCGTACTGGAATCATGTTTTGATGAAAATCTGACGATGCACTATCAGGAAATATCAGCAGGAAACAGAAATGTTGAACTGCATGTAAGTGAAGAGGACAAAAGAAAACTTACATTAAACAATGAAAATCATATTTCTGTAAAAATTGTAGTTAACGGAGAAGACAGAGGTGATTTTTCTGCATTAAAGATGCTCGATTTTAATGGAAACGTATCAAAACTTGTATTTATTCCGACCTGATATTTTCATAAACAAAACTTTCAATCTCATCAAGCAGCTTTTTTATTTTTGTAACGGAATCTGTTTTTTTTACATGCAGGTAGAGTTTACCTTTTCCTTCTTTCATTTCTGCAACTAAAGGGTTTTCCTGTAACCATTGAAGTATTTTACCGAATTGCGGAGAGTTGTAAAAGTATGATTCCTGATTAGCAATGAAGTATAGATAAAGTTTATTGTATTTGAAAACAATCTTTTCTATTCCTAGCTTTTTCGCTGTTCGTCTCATTCTTACTATATCAAAAAGCGTTTTCGCTCTTTCCGGAACGGGGCCAAAACGGTCAGTCAGGTTTTTCTCAAAGGTCAGTAATTCATCTTCTTCATTCAGGCTGTCGAGCTCACGATAAAGTTGCATCCTTTCCGATATATTTGATATATAATCTTCAGGAAACCTCATTTCAATGTCGGTTTCTATCTGACAATCGGGAACAAAGACTTGGGACTCTTTCGCTTTTTGTTCCAATTCCGTTACGAACACTTCCTTGTATTCGGTTTCTTTTAATTCCTGTACAGCTTCATTCAGGATACGCATATATGTTTCGTAACCTATGTCCGAAATAAAACCACTTTGTTCGGCACCAAGTATATCACCGGCACCTCTGATATCAAGATCCTGCATGGCAATATTGAAACCGCTACCCAGATCCGAGAACTCTTCAATAATTTTTAGACGGCGACGTGCTTCCTGTGTCAGGGTTGACAAAGGGGGGGCCAGTAAATAACAAAATGCTTTTTTATTTGCACGCCCTACTCTTCCTCTTAACTGATGAAGCTCACTAAGCCCGAAACGATGAGCATCATTTATTATAATTGTGTTTGCATTCGGAATATCAAGTCCCGATTCTATTATGGTTGTTGCAATAAGAACATCGTACTCTCCGGCAATAAAATCAAGCATTATCTTTTCCAGCTTTGGGCCATCCATTTGCCCGTGGGCAGTTATTATTCTTATATCAGGAAGAATGCGCCGGACAAGTTCTTCTATCTCATAAATATTCTGAACCCGGTTGTTTATGAAAAACACCTGGCCGTTTCGCTCTGTTTCGTATGTAATTGCCTCTTTTATTACATCTTCATTAAATGTGTGGAGTTCGGTATTTATGGGGTGACGATTAGGAGGCGGGGTGTTCAGGATTGACAAATCGCGGGCACCCATTAATGAAAATTGTAATGTACGCGGAATTGGAGTGGCAGTGAGGGTAAGTGTATCAACATTCACCCTGAAGTTTTTTAGTTTTTCTTTTACGGCGACTCCGAACCTTTGTTCCTCGTCTATTATAAGTAACCCCAGATCTTTAAATTCCACATCCTTCCCTACGAGGCGGTGTGTACCTATAATGATATCAAGATTACCATCCTTTAAATCCTTTAAAGCATTCTTAATGCTTTTGGCTGTCCTGAGCCTGCTTATATAATCTACTTTGACAGGAAAGTTTTTTAATCTTTCTTTAAATGTTGTGTAATGCTGAAGTGCCAGAATTGTTGTAGGAACCAGTACTGCAACCTGTTTGTTGTCGGTCACGGCTTTAAAGGCAGCTCTGATAGCAATTTCGGTTTTGCCAAAACCAACATCACCGCAAACCAGCCTGTCCATAGGAGTATGCGATTCCATATCTTTTTTTACCGCCTGGGTCGTTTTTACCTGATCAGGGGTGTCTTCGTATATAAATGATGATTCAAGTTCTGTCTGTAGGTAAGAGTCGGGAGAAAACGCAAATCCCGGTTGTGATTTTCGTTTGGCATAAAGAGATATCAATTCACGGGCAATGTCCTTAACCTTCGATTTTGTTTTTTTCTTAAGGTTTTTCCATGCTGCCGTACCAAGCTTGTTTATTTTCGGCGGAGTTCCGTCTTTACCTTTATATTTACTTATGCGATGTAATGAGTGTATGCTGACAAGTAGTACATCATTGTCGCGGTAAATGAGCCGTATTGCCTCCTGCACCTGTCCATTTACCTCTGTGGTTACTAACCCTCCGAACTTTCCTATACCATGGTCGATGTGAACAACATAATTGCCGGGATTTAACCGGTTAAGTTCTTTTAGCGTGAGAGCCTGTTGGGCTGATTTTGTTTTTTCGGTGCGTAAAGAGAACTTATGATATCTTTCAAAGATCTGATGATCCGTATAAACTGCTATTTTGTTGTCGTTGTCGATAAATCCTTCGTGAAGCGAATGATTGGTTTCTTCATAAAGAATACTGCTTCCTTTGTCTTCAAAAATGGCCTTAAGGCGCTCCAGTTGTTTCGGATTATCGGACAGTATGAATGTTGAGTACTCTTTGTCGTTGAGTTCAGAAAGGTTTTCTTCCAGTAAATCAAAGTTTTTATGAAAAACTGGTTGTGGAGAAGTGTTAAGGGGAATTGTACTTGTATGTTTTTGTAATTGTTCTACATGAGTGTTGAAAGTCAGTACTTTCATTTTTTCCATGGGATTAAACAGCTCCGAAGAGATGCAGAAATCATCGGATGAAGGGATTTTGGATTCTTCATATGTATCTTCGTCAATATATTGAGCTGAATCTAACCTGGTTTTTATTTTATCAATAATTTCGGAAGTAAACCTTATATCTTCAATCCATATTATACTGTTTCCGGGCATGAAATCGGAAAAAGGAACGAATGATTCTTCAAGCTCATTGTTAGTAATGTCAGGAATAATTTCAACCGATTGAAGATTTTCGGTAGATAGTTGTGTTTCAAGATCAAAACTTCTAATGCTGTCTACTTCGTCACCAAACAGGTCTATTCTGTACGGATTGTCATTTGAAAAAGAGAATATGTCGATTATACTTCCGCGTACAGAATATTGCCCGGGCTCAAACACATAATCAACCCTGCTGAAATCATATTCTCCCAACAGGTCTGTTATGAAAGAAGTGTCAAGTTTGTCGCCTTTGCTTATTTTCAGGGTATGGTCTTCAAGTACAGATGATGCGATTACTTTTTCGGCTACGGCATCAGGATAAGTTACAACAAAAATGCCGTCAGGATTATTCAATAATGCATTCAGAGTTTCGGTACGCATCAAAACATTTTGCGGGTCTTTACGGCCTTGTTCCGGAGAGCGTTTGTAAGATGACGGAAGAAAAAAAACATCTTTTTCTCCGGTTAGCTGAACAAGATCATGATAAAAAAATGCAGCTGATTCATGGTCGTTCAGAATAATTATCCCGGGGTTTTTATCCTTCAGCATTGCTACGAGCAGCGCCTTAACAGAGCCGGAGCAGCCTTTTAATATTGTTAATTCGGAATTGTCGGATAACCGGTTTTTTAAAATGTCAAAGAGTGGGGTTTTCCGGTATCGGCTTATCAGATGACTTAACTTCACGTTTTATTTTTTTGCAAAAATAGGCAATCGTACTAAAAAATAACTTTTTTCGTTACTCTTTTATCTTTTGTTTTTATCTTGTATTAGAAAATAATTACGGTTGAATGATTGTATATAAATTTGGCGGAGCGTCGGTAAGGGATGCCGAAGGGGTTCGGAATCTGGCTTCTATTGTTAATGGTGCTAATGAGCGGCTCGTAGTTGTGGTGTCTGCAATGGGAAAAACAACAAATGCAATGGAGCAGGTTGCTCTATCGTACTTTAATGGCGAAAAGGATATTGCTTCAGCAGAGTTTGAAAATGTAAAGAGATATCATATTAATATTGTAAGAGAATTGTTCGGTTCAGGATCCGGTTGTGAAAGTGAACTGCAAAAATGGTTTCAAAAACTGTTTGAAAAACTGAATGGAGCGCCATCGCTGAATTATGATTTTGAATATGACCAGATAGTGCCGTTTGGTGAAATGTTTTCAACCTTAATTGTAAGTCATTACCTTAATTTAGCAGGGACAAAAAACAAATGGATCGATATAAGAACATTGCTTAAAACCAATGAGCAATATCGTGAGGCAGAAACTGACTGGGAACTAACCGGACAACTAATGTTGAAGCATATGAATTTTAATGAATTTGATATATATGTGACCCAGGGATTTATTGGAGGAACTGTAAATAACCTTTCAACAACACTTGGAAGGGAAGGCTCTGACTATACCTCGGCAGTTTTAGGATATGTGTTTGATGCAGATTCCGTTTCAATATGGAAAGATGTGCCAGGTGTTCTTAATGCTGATCCGCGCTGGTATCCTGAGGCAGAAAAAATTGAAAAGATGTCGTACCGTGAGGCTATTGAATTATCTTTTTATGGCGCACAGGTTATACATCCTAAAACAATAAAACCTCTTGAGAATAAAAAAATTCCGCTTTTTGTCAGGTCTTTTGTTGAGCCTGGTGCCATGGGCACAAAAATCTACGATCTGAAGGGGCACGTCGATTTACCTCCTGTTTATATATTAAAGAAAGATCAGATATTGCTGACTATCTCACCAAAGGATTTTTCATTTATTGTTGAAAATAACCTTTCGGAGATATTCAGTATTTTCAGTCGCAGGCGGGTTAAAATTAATCTTATGCATAATTCTGCAATAAACTTTTCTGTGTGTATAAATCGGATGGATACACTTAATGACCTTGTTAATGAACTTCAGGACAGATATGTTGTTCGCTATAATGAGAATCTGGAACTGATATCTATAAGACATTATACCGATGATTCGATAAAAAAGATATTGAAAGGGAAAGATATCATCGATTCACAGGTTAGCAGAAATACGGCCAGATATGTTGTGCGAAAATCGGAGTGGAAGTTTTAACGTAAAGCGGACAATCTCAGGTTTCCCAATCATTACAAACAGGTGTATCTTAGTTTAATTTAATGTAAAACGCAGCTTTGTAATTTCTTAATTCACCGTCATCGGAAATACGTTCGTATGCAACCAGTATTTTATGAACCTTTTTAGTGAATATCTGATGTTTTTCATCAAAATACCAGCTCTCCCAAAACTGAAGTTTGCCCACTTTATCACGTGAAAAATCATCAGAAGCTTCCAGCTCCTTCACATCTTTTATTGTCATCGGCTTATCTGTGAAATAATTGTATGGTTGGGCCTTGTGTTTGTATACAGCATCAAAGACCATATCTACAAGTTTTTTTCTGTCGAGTGGTATAAGGCACCGGGTTGTCCAGGTGTCGGTTGTGTCAGGGTTTTTTATTACAACCGGATAGCTGATAGTGTCGGCAAGCATAACTCCCGGTATTACATCCGGATTATTTTTTTTAATGACATCGTTTTTTTCAGTACAACTGAACAGTAAAGCTAATACCGCTAAAATAAAAAGTAATGTTTTCATTTTTTTTGATTATTGTTTTCAGGTTTAAGTTATCTGTTAAAGCTCAGACGAGAACCTCTTATGTTTTCATTTATGATGCCATTGTCATAAACCGGCTTTCCGTTTATGAAAGTTTTATAAACCTTATGAGTAAAACGTATGCCCTCAAACGGAGACCAGCCACATTTGTATAATATGTTGTCTTTTGAAACAGTCCATTCCTTTGCCGGTTCAATCAAAGTAAGATCGGCAAAATAGCCTTCACGGATAAATCCTCTTTTGTTGATCCTATAGAGTATGGCAGGTGCATGACACATTTTTTCCACTACTTTTTCGTAAGTGAAAATCCCTTGTTTAACCATTTCGAGCATTGCAACAAGTGAGTGCTGAACAAGCGGTCCGCCTGAAGGGGCTTTAAAATAGGTGTTATTTTTTTCTGCAATAGTATGCGGGGCATGATCGGTTGCCACAATGTCGAGTTTGTTTGAATTAACAGCATCTCTCAAAGCATCACGGTCTGAACGTGATTTTATTGCAGGGTTCCATTTTATGCGGCTGCCGTATTTGTCATAATCCTCATCAGTAAACCACAGGTGATGCACGCAGACTTCTCCGGTTATATTTTTTTCTTCTAAGGGAGTGTTGTTGTCGAATAACGCCATCTCTTTTGCAGTTGAAAGATGAAGAATGTGAAGTTGAGTGCCGTATTTCGATGCAAGTTCCGCTGCTTTTGCCGAAGATATGTAACATGCCTCTGCCGATCTTATTGCGGGGTGATATTTAAAACTGATATTTTCTCCGTATCTTTTTCTGTAAAACTCAGTGTTTCTTTTTATTGTCGCTTCATCCTCACAATGGGTTGTTACTATTGTTGGGGCTTCAGAAAATATTCTGCTTAATGCCTTATCATTATCCACCAGCATATTTCCAGTGGAGGAGCCCATGAAAACCTTTACGCCACAAACTTTTCCCGGATCTAACTTTGTGAGTTCTGGGGTGTTGTCATTTGTAGCACCGAAATAAAAAGAGTAGTTGGCAAACGAGTTCTCTGATGCAATGGAATATTTTTCTTCCAATGCTTTTAATGTAATGGTTTGCGGAATAGTGTTGGGCATCTCCATAAACGAGGTGACTCCTCCTGCTACAGCAGCTCTGGATTCAGAGTGAATGTCCCCTTTATGAGTAAGTCCCGGTTCACGAAAATGTACCTGATCGTCAATAATGCCGGGAAGCAGAAGCTTGTCAGTGGCATCAATGATGTTATCAGCTTCCGGATATGTTTCACCGTCCTTATATATCTTTTCTATAATGTTATTGTTAATAAGAACACTTCCTTTTCTTTTGACACCCTCGTTGATGATTATGGCATTGGCTATAAGTGTTTTTGACATTTACGGAACTTTATTGGATTAATGGCAAGTTAGTCTGAAAATAAAATATAGTCAAGGATTGAATTTTTTGAAAAAACTAGCGAGTTTCATTTTTATTACTCCCCATACAGCCTCTCTGAATATTCCTCCTGTCATTTTGGATACTCCTTCACGTCGTTCTGTGAAGATTATAGGTACTTCAATAATTTTAAAGCCGTATTTCCAGACTGTGAATTTCATTTCTATCTGAAAACCATATCCTTTTAATCTTATTTTGTCCAGTTTTATTGTTTCAAGAACTTTTCGGCGATACCCCACAAACCCTGCTGTGGTATCCATTATTTTCATTCCGGTAATTGTTCTTACGTATACTGATGCAAAATATGACATCAGGACACGTCCCATCGGCCAGTTTACTACATTTACTCCTGAAATGTATCTTGAGCCGATAGCCATGTCTGCTCCCTCTTCTTCGCAGGCCTTATAAAGTTTAATGAGGTCCTCAGGGTTGTGTGAGAAATCGGCATCCATTTCATAAATGTAGTCGTACTTCTTTTCTATTGACCATTTAAAACCGGTAATGTATGCTGTGCCTAAACCAAGTTTTCCCGAACGTTTTATCATATGAAGTTTGTCAGGAAATTCTGTCTGTAACTCCTGAACTTTGGTTGCTGTGCCGTCAGGAGAATTGTCATCAATTATAAGCACGTGAAATTCAACAGGTAATTTAAAAACGGCTTTTATGATGGATTCAATGTTTTCTATTTCATTATAAGTTGGTATGATTACAATGTTTTGTTTCATCTTTAACTGCAAATATTTAAAACTAAGATATATGAAACGCAAATATATATTTAATATTAATATTATGAATCCTTAATTGGATTTTACATGCATATCAATACGGTGTATAAAGTATGTTTATTACACATGATTAAAAAAATAATTTGTAAAATAAGGATAATCAGAGGGTTTTTGAGAATTAGTATTTCTTAACAAAAATATTCAATAAAAAAGTTTGGAAGTAAAAATTAAAGGTGTTTACTTTGCACCCGCTTTTGGGAAAAACGTATCCCGAAAATGAAACAAAAACATCTTGAATTTTTTTATTAAAACATTTGGCAAGGAAAAATAAAAGTTATTATCTTTGCAGCCCGTTTGATTAAAAAGAGCGAGAATCTGTCGGAAGCGACAGTTAAAAAATAAAAAGCCATAATGGCGAA
>JAADEM010000173.1 GCA_013153405.1 Chlorobiota bacterium | reverse complement strand
GGATATATTCCCAATAGAGTCAGTTCAGCATCAGGTTGTCTTGTTTTAATTGCATTTATCAGAAAACGAATACCTTCGGTAATCTCCTCATCGGTGGCATTTATACTTAAGTTGTTTGTGCCAATCATTACCAGGATATGTTTGGCTTTAAAACCGTCGAGCTCGTCGTGGTAAACGCGCCACAAAACATTTTCGATTCTGTCCCAGCCGAATCCGAAATTGCGGATTTTTATTTTTCCGAAATATTTTTCCCAGGTATTGCCTCCGTATACCACCTTTGATACCGGCTCTCCACCCCAATAGTGGGTAATGGAGTTGCCGAACAGACAGACCTCAGGCGGAGCTTCCCTGTTCATTATTAGAATTTCACGGTGGCGATTACTCCAGTTGTATCCATCTCTGTGTTGGGTTACCGGAATTTCCGTCGGGATAGTGCCAATCGGTTCATTCAGTATTCTTCTGAGCTTTTTTTCATATGCTTGTGCATAACTTACCATCCCGTAATCCGAAGGATGGGTACCGTCAACAAAGCTGTCGGAGGTAAGGCCGGTGTCGTTATGGGTTAATAGGTAAATTCCGGTCATTCCGGAGGATTTTAGGTCGGCAAATGCTCTGTGCGATATCTCATTCAGGCCGGGATGATCGCTTGCATGGTCTGCAAGCAGTATCGGTACACCGGGCCTGTTTTCTTTTAACTGCTTTACCGAATGTATTATTCTTTTGTAAATCTCATCGGGTGAGTATTTTTTGCCTGGAAGGAGGTTAGGCAGGCAGTCGAGTATGTATATCTTTGCATCGATCTCAGCTATCAGGTCGATAAGTTCAGGTTCAAGACGCCCGTTTCCTGAAAAGCCGAGGTTTATAACCGGACGGTCCATTTTTCGTTCCAGAATTGCTGTCCAGGCCATTCCCGGTCTTGATGCACAGGCCCCTTGTGCTATTGATGTGCCGTAAACTACGATAGGTTTCTCAGCCCTTGTTTTCAATGGTTCAAATAGTGAACCTTTAACAGTTGCTATTTCAAGCTGTTCAACAGTGTTGTATAGTGGCAGATATAACCGGTATTCTTTTACTTCAGCTTTTTTATCTCCGTTCAGGTTTCTGAAGTGGGTGATAATATCCTTTCCGTTTGGTTTGTCTCCCCGGTACCAGTGCCAGTTCCCGTTCTTGTCTTTACCGTATAAATCGACGCCACTTACACCGGTGGCAGGCATATGCGGCATTGCAAGGTTCCCGCTCACCTTATACCTGACAACAATTTTGTTTGAGTTGCTCAGGAAACGGATAAGCAGTCCGGCAGAATTGTGTGAGAGTTCCCATACAGGTTTGCGTACTTTGTCTTTTGCATAAGCAGGCAATCTGTCGAATGTGTTTTCTGTTTTTCCCGGCCAGCCCTGGCCGTCGATTGTATAAAAACTATTCAGGGCAGGATTCCACCAATTCAGTTCTTTCTGATTCTGTGCAGATGAGATTGACGAGATAAGTATCAGGAAAATAATTGAGAGCGAGGATATTTTCATCTTTTTATCGGATTTTGGTTTTAAGCAGCTATCACAAATGTATAAAAAACAATTATTGGATTAACTTTGTGATTTCAAAGAATAAAAAAATGATAAATTATTTGTCGGTCGAGGATCTGACCCATTATTGGGGTGAAATACCGTTATTTAAAAATATATCGTTCGGACTAAATGAAGGACAAAAGGTGGCTTTGATTGCACGTAACGGTGCCGGTAAAACCACTCTTCTGAATATAATTGCAGGTGTTATTCCTCCGAATGAGGGTAAGGTAACATACAGAAAGGGCATTGTGGCCGGATACCTGTCGCAGCAGCCGGACCTAAATCCTGAAAATACGGTAATTGAGGAGGTGTTTAACAATGATTCGGAAGTTGTTCAGACAATTAAAGAGTATGAAAGGGCTATTGAAACCGGTGACCAGAAGGCCATAGGTGAGATTATTGAGAAAATGGACAGGTTGAATGCCTGGGATTACGAACAACGTATAAAACAGATTCTTTTTGAACTTAAGATAACCGACCTTGAACAGAAAATTTCAACCCTTTCGGGAGGACAGCAGAAACGTGTTGCCCTGGCTTCGATACTGATAAGTGAGCCCGATCTGTTGATTCTTGATGAGCCCACAAACCACCTTGATCTTGATATGGTGGAATGGCTCGAGCAGTATCTGTCAAAATCGAAAGCCACACTTCTGATGGTTACTCACGACCGGTATTTCCTCGACAGGGTTTGCAATGAGATACTTGAGCTTGACAATGCCACCTTGTATCATTACAAAGGGAACTACTCATATTTTTTACAGAAAAGGGAGGAGCGAATAGAGCAGGCAGCGGCCGAAGTGGAAAAGGCAAGAAATCTTTTGCGAAAGGAGCAGGACTGGATGAACCGGATGCCTCAGGCAAGAGCCACCAAGGCCAAATACCGTATCGACAATTATTACAAGCTGAAGGAGAAAGCATCACAGAATCTGTCGGACGAAGAACTGGATATAAACATAAAGGCCAGCCGGCTCGGTAAAAAAATAATCAACCTTCATCATATCTCGAAAAGCTATGGAGATAAAGAGCTGATAAAAGATTTCAGTTATAAGTTTATCCCTTACGATAAGATTGGGATAATAGGGAAGAACGGAACGGGAAAAACAACGTTTCTTAATATCATAACCGGGCAAATCAAACCCGACAGCGGAGAGGTGGAGAAAGGTGAGACTGTTGTTACGGGATATTTTAAGCAGGAAGGTATTTCTCTTGATGAAGATAAAAAAGTTATTGAGGTGATTACCGATATTGCCGAGCATATCGATCTTGGTGATAACAATAAAATGTCAGCTGCCGGATTTCTCAGGTATTTTCTTTTCCCAAACGAAATGCACTATGTGTATGTAAGAACATTGAGCGGAGGTGAGAAAAAGCGGCTTTACCTGATGACGGTGCTTATGAAAAGCCCGAACTTCCTGATTCTTGATGAGCCCACCAACGATCTTGATATCTTTACTCTGAATGTGCTTGAGGATTACCTTCTGAATTTTAAAGGTAGTGTAATCGTTGTGTCTCACGACAGGTACTTTATGGACAAAATAGCAGACCACCTGTTCGTGTTTGACGGTAATGGTACGATTAAAGATTTTCCGGGTAACTACTCCGATTATATTAAAATGCAGAAATCCCTGAAAAAGGAGGAGATAAAAGAGAAAAAAGAAACAAAACAGGAGAAACCGCGCAAACAGACGAAAGAGAGGGCACGCAGGTTATCGTTCAAAGAGAAACGTGAGCTTGAACAGCTTGAGAAGGATATTGAAAATCTTGAAGAGGAGAAGACAAAGCTTGAGGAAGAGATAAATTCTGGAGCTCTGTCGGCTGACGAACTGATGGAAAAATCGGAAAGAATTGGCGCTGTCTTATCCGAGCTTGATGAAAAAGAGACCCGCTGGCTGGAGTTGAAGGAGATTGAGGAGGGGTGATGTAAATTTGAAATTTATATAAAATGGGATTAGACATTTATCACAAGTTGCTTACAAAAAATGAATCAGAATGTGAAAAAGATTTTTATACAAAGGAAGATTTTGATGAGTTATGTAATGTGCCATTTGAGGCATTTTCCAATTTTCATATTAAAGTAACGGATTACAGGGTGTTACACACTATTCTTTTATTTGAGAATGAAGAAGATTACAACGAATATTTTTCAAATGATGAGGCAAGAAAAGAAAAAGTGCTTAAAGTTTTTATTGGCTCGGATGAACAGAAAATGATTAAGCAGATAAAACAATTTTTAAAATATAAAAAACTTGATCATTACAGTTTATCAGGTTTTAGAAGTGAGTTAAGAGCCAGTAAGCTATATACAAATATATTCATAGGTGAATATTTTGAAACAGATGGTGTAATATACAATGAGGTTGGGTATCAGCGTAAAGGTATGGGCGGAGTGTTTTTTGAAGATTTCGATGTTGATTTTAGGATGTTCGGCAAAAAAGAGGATTTTATAAAAGCATATAATTCTATTGATTCAGACGATTGGTATCTGGAACACTTCGGAGAAGAGTACGTAATTAAGCTTAAAAATAATTTTGAGAAGAATTTTCTGGATAAGTTTGCGTTTGGTCAAAGTTTATTAGTTGTTTCGCAGTGATACAAGGAAATTAAACTTTATTTTAACTTAAAAGTATCAAATTGTAAATAAAAAACTACTCTTCATTTTCACTTTTAAATATTTTTTCTACTTTTGTTCGCAAATACAAAGAAACAACAAATGGCACACACCTTTTTCTATAACTTTTATTTTTACTTTTTTTGGTTTACTCCGGAAAAAGGTGGGTCTGTCGTGTAAAGATATATAAGAATACTAAAAACCCGCCTTAAGATAAAGGCGGGTTTTTTATTAAATACAAACCGATAAAATGAAAAAAAAGAAAGTTGCAATTCAGGGCGGACCGGGCTGTAATCACGAGATAGCTGCCAGGGCCTATTTCGAAGGTGAAGATATTGAGGTAATTCCCTGTATATCTTTTCAGGAGCTGTTTGATACGTTGCACAACGACAAAAGTATTTACGGTATCGTTGCAATCGAGAATACACTTGCCGGAAGTCTGTTGCCAAATTATACAATGCTGCGTGAGTCGGACCTGAAGATAATAGGAGAGTATAAACTGAGGATAAAACACCATCTGATGGCGCTGCCTGGACAAACTATTGACGACATAAAAGAGGTGCAGACACATCCTATGGCACTGGCACAGACCGAGGAGTTTTTTAAGCAGCATAAAGACATAAAGCTGATTGCAACAGAGGATACTGCACTGAGTGCAAAATATATTGCAGACAATAATCTGAAAGGAGTGGCAGCCATTGCCTCAGACCTTGCTGCGGAAATTTACGGTCTGGAAATAATTGAGCATGGAATAGAAACCAACAAGAGAAATTATACCAGGTTCCTTATTGTTACCGACCACGCTAAAACAGAGGTTGATGAACTACTGGCAAACGGCCGTGTAAACAAGGCATCACTTGTTTTTGCATTACCGCACGAGGAGGGCAGCTTGTCGAAAATTCTGACAATACTTGCTTTTTACAGCATAAACCTGACCAAGATACAGTCGTTGCCTATTGTGGGACACGAGTGGGAGTATCTGTTTTACATCGATGTGGTATTTGATGATTACACCCGTTATCTGCAGTCGCTTGATGCCATTCGACCATTGTGCCGTAAACTGAAAGTGATGGGAGAGTATGAAAAGGGAAAACAGTCATACGAGCCGAGCGGTGCAGAACTTGAAAAACCGGCAGTTGAAAGTAAGTTTTGATCAGTGATTAACGTAGGAAGAATTTCGAATAATGAACATCGAATGATGAACTAACCAACCAAGAACCAAAAACCAAAAACTAACAAACCAAACAACCATTTAACCATAGAACACTAGAACCATAGAATCATAGAAAATGATACACCCTGCAGACAGGATAAGCGAAGTAAAAGAGTACTATTTTTCGGTAAAGCTGAAAGAGATAGATGCAATGCGCCGTTCGGGAATTGATGTCCTGAATCTTGGCATTGGCAATCCGGATATGCCTCCGGCCGGTGAAGTTATCAATGAACTGACAGAGCAGGCCTCTAAGGATAACAATCATGGATATCAGAGTTACATCGGCATTCCCGAATTGAGAGATGCATTCAGCAGTTGGTATGCAAAATATTACGATGTTGTACTTGATCCTGCATCTGAGATATTGCCTCTTATTGGGTCGAAAGAGGGCATAATGCATATTTCAATGGCATTCCTGAATCCCGGTGACGGCGTGCTTGTTCCCAATCCCGGATATCCGACTTACTCATCCGTTAGCAAACTTGTGGGAGCGGATATTATCAGTTACGACCTGAAAGAAGAGAACGAATGGCTGCCCGATCTTGCAGAACTCGAAAAGCACGATTTGTCGAAAGTGAAGCTGATGTGGATAAATTATCCGAACATGCCAACGGGAGCAAACGCAAAACCGGAGTTCTTCAGAAAGATCATAGAATTCGGGAAAAAGCATGACATCTTGATTTGCAACGATAATCCATACAGTTTCATTCTTAACGACAATCCGCAAAGCATATTGAAGATTGACGGGGCAAAGGAATCGGCTCTGGAACTGAATTCACTGAGCAAGTCACACAATATGGCCGGATGGCGTGTGGGAATGGTTGCTGCGTCGAAAGAGATAATCAGCTATATTTTAAGAGTCAAAAGCAATATGGATTCCGGAATGTTTAAACCATTGCAACTGGCTGCTGTTAAAGCATTGTCACTCGGCAACGATTGGTATACAGAGGTGAATGTAGAGTACATTAAACGCCGCCGCCTTGTATGGGAGATAATGGATACGCTCGATGCCGTGTATGACAAAGAGCAGACCGGAATGTTTGTTTGGGCAAAGATACCGGCGAAATACCAAAGCAGTCGTGACCTGTCAGACTTGGTTCTGGACAAGGCACATGTTTTTATTACTCCGGGATTTATTTTCGGAAGTAACGGTGAAAAATATATTCGTATCTCTCTCTGTTCGAACAGGGAGATGCTTAAAGATGCACTTAGGAGAATAAAGAATATGTGACACCTCACCCAGTCCCTCTCCTTGAGGAGTGGGAGAAGGAAATTTAAACAACGATAAAATTTAACAACCATGAAATACAATTTAGACCTTGAACCGATTTCACTGCCCGGGCTGGAGCTTAAACGTCCGTTCCTGATATCCGGACCGTGTAGTGCAGAAACAGAAGAACAGACTCTGGAAACAGCCCGCGGGCTTGCAAAGTACGGATATAAACTTTTTCGTGCCGGTATATGGAAACCCCGTACACGTCCGGGAGCATTCGAGGGTGTTGGAACACTCGGACTGCCGTGGCTTAAGAGAGTGAAGGAAGAGACCGGAATGTACACTTGTGTTGAGGTTGCAAATACACATCACGTTTACGAAGCATTGAAATTCGGTATTGATATTCTCTGGATTGGTGCACGTACCACTGCCAACCCGTTTGCCGTACAGGAAATTGCCGATGCACTTAAAGGTATTGATATTCCTGTTCTTATCAAAAATCCTGTCAATCCGGATATTGAACTTTGGGTTGGAGCTATAGAACGGGTGAACCAGGCCGGCATTAAAAAGATTGGTGCAATACATCGCGGATTTTCATCTTTCGATGATACAAAATACCGTAATGCTCCGCACTGGCAGATACCTATTGAACTTCGTCGCCGTATTCCCGAACTTCCGATAATTAATGACCCGAGTCATATCTCAGGAAAGCGTGAGCTTCTGAAAGAGATTTCGCAGGAGGCAATGGACCTTAACTTCGACGGTCTTATCATTGAATCGCATATAAATCCGGAAAAAGCATGGAGTGATGCGCAACAACAGGTAACACCCGATCAACTGCACGAAATGATTGAAAGTATTGTTTTACGTGAGCCGAAAATTGATGTTCCCCGTACTGAGCTGGATCAGTTGAGGGAGCAGATTGATGTTCTGGACAATAACCTTCTGGAGTTGTTGAAAGAGAGGATGAAAGTATCAGAAGCAATTGGTAGATATAAATTTGAAAATAATATCACAATTCTTCAGACTCGTCGTTACGATGAGATTCTTACAAAAAGACGTGCTAAAGCTGAAGAGAAAGGACTCAATCCTGATTTTGTGATCGATATTTTTGAATCGATTCACGAAGAGTCGATACATATTCAGAATGAGCTGATGAACAAAGAACTGGAAAAGAAAAAATAATTAATACTGATCGGGTGACTTCAAGTCACCTGGTCAGTTTAACCATTATGTTATGAAAATATGCATTCTTGGAGCAGGAAAAATGGGCACCTGGCTGACTGATGCTCTTTGCCTGCAACACGATGTGGCAATATACGATCCGGATATCGAGAAACTGAAGTTCGTTTTTAATACCCGGCGACTTACGAAGAAAGAGGAGATTAAGGAGTTTGATCCTGAACTTTTAATTAATGCCGTAAATCTTAAATATACCATAAAGGCATTTGAAGAGGTGTTGCCACTTCTGTCAGATACCTGTATTCTTTCCGATATTGCTTCGGTGAAAACTGGGTTCAAGGAGTTTTACGAAAAAAGCGGTAAGCGCTTTGTGTCTACTCACCCTATGTTCGGGCCCACCTTCGCTAACCTGAAGGAACTTCAGCAGCACCACGCTATTATCATCAGTGAATCGGACCACCTCGGTAAAGCATTTTTCAAGGATTTTTACAGCTCACTCGGATTGAATATTCATGAGTACTCATTTGAAGGACACGATAAAACAATTGCTTACTCTCTTTCTATTCCGTTTGCCTCTTCACTAGTTTTCGGGGCTTGTATGCAACATCAGCGGGCTCCCGGTACAACATTCAATAAGCATATGAAGATAGCAAAAGGGTTGTTGTCGGAGGATGATTACCTGCTTACCGAAATCCTGTTTAACCCGTTTACATACGAGCAGGTTGAGAATATCAGGTATAAGCTCAAGCACTTGCTGGCACTTATTAAGGATAAGGACAGTGAGGGAATGAAAACTTTTCTTGCTGAAGTGAGAGATAACCTTAATGACCCGAATGTGGTTTGAGAGTGTTTATTTCATTATTTTAGCATTCTAAAAAGCACCTCATTGAAAAAAAGAGTTCTTCTAGGAATGAGCGGTGGTATCGACAGTTCTGCAGCAGCTCTGATGTTACAGAATCAGGGCTATGACGTTGTCGGGATGACACTGCTCACATACAAACCGGAAGAGGATTCTCCCTGGGTGAAAGATGCCCGTGAACTTGCAGAGCATCTGGGAATAGAGCATCACGTAATTGACAGCAGGAAGGAGTTTAAGAATGAGGTAATCGATTATTTTGTCGGCAGCTATCTTAAAGGCGAGACTCCGAATCCGTGTATTCGTTGTAATGAGGTGATAAAATGGAAATTCCTGCTAGAGCTTTCTGAAGAATTTAATTGTGATTTTATTTCCACCGGCCATTATGTGCGTAAAGTGGAAAAGGATGGGGTTTACTACATCAGTAAAGGTGTTGATCCCGTAAAGGACCAGTCGTATTACCTATGGAACATAGGTCAGGATGTTCTGAAAAAGGCGCTTTTCCCTCTCGGTTCGTTTACAAAAGAGGAGATAAAAAACTACACAGAAGAAAACGGATTTCCGGGCAGGAAAAGAAAAAAAGAGAGTATGGGTGTCTGTTTTCTGCAAAACAACGATTACCGTGAGTATCTTAAATCGGTTCTTCCTGCCGGCCACCATGCGCTTCAAAAAGGTGATATAATTGATTCCGGAAATAAAGTGATAGGTCGTCATAACGGTTTCCCCTTTTACACTATTGGACAAAAAAGACATATTGAAAATATTCCTCCCGGACATTGTGTAACAAAGATTATTGCTGAAAAGAACCGGCTTGTTGTCGGAATGCGGGATGAACTGTTTTCAGAATCTGTAGAACTCAAAACTTTCAGAATTACACCTGATAAGTCGTTATGGGTAGGAAAAAAAGTATTTATCCGTATACGCGGTATTGATAAAGTTCCCGGTTATTTTGGTACTATCGATAAGAAAGGTAATACTCTTCACGTTTCATTTGATGAACCTGTATGGGCACTCACTCCGGGGCAGTCTTTGGTATTCTATTATGATGATATGGTAATCGGAGGCGGGATAGTAAAGGGTTAAGAGAATGTCCTCAAAGTCGTCATTCCGGGAATTCACTCCAAATTTTTGTGGCATAATAAGGATATGACGGAATTTTCACGTCACTGCGATGAGCGCTAGCAGCTTGTCCCGATTTTTTCGGGAAAGAAGCGATCTCAACCGCTTTAAGATTGCCCGCCTGCCAAAGTCTCGGCGCAGGCAGGCTTCACCCCATAAAATGGGGTTCGCAATGACGTCGTGTTTGTGATTTTTGGATATTCCCTCTTTTCTGGCACTCCGGGGAAAGTACTACAAAATAGATTGATTAACCCGAGAAAATTACCAATAGAGTTTGTTCATTTTATTTTTTTAAATTGCAATAAAATTATTCACCCATCAAACAGAATAGAAAAATGAAGAGATTTATTTTATTTTCGCTTTTAATATTCAGCATTTCAGCGTTTTCTCAGGAGGGAACGATCTCAAAGGAGGCTTTGCAGCAAATTAAGAAATCGTACGACAAAAACGATCCTGCCACAAAAGCTTTAACCAATGCTTTATCGAACAACGATATTACCAAAATTGCATTGGACAGGGAGAATCTTTCAACTGTTGACCATAATTTTAAATACAAGGTAAAAGTAACCGGAATCTCAAATCAGAAACATTCCGGTCGCTGCTGGATGTTCACAAGTATGAATGTGCTCAGGCCTTTGGTGATTGACAAATACAAGCTTAGTAAGTTTGAGTTTTCCCAGAGTTATCTTTACTTCTGGGATATACTTGAGAAGGCAAACCTTTACCTCGAGGCGCAAATAAAATATGCCCAAAAACCAATGGATGACAAATATGTTGACTGGCTTTTCAAAAGGCCTGTTGATGACGGTGGTGTATGGAACTCATTTACCAACCTTGCCGAAAAGTACGGCTTGGTGCCTAAAGAGGTTTTCCCCGAAAGCAATTCGAGCGAGAATACCGGCTGGATGATTCGCCTTATAAACCGTAAACTTCGTGAGGACGGGCTGATCATTCGTAAAATGGCTCTTACAAAAATGGCAAAAGAGCGACTTATGGAGAACAAAACAAAAATGTTGGGTGAGATATACCGAATTCTTGCAATGAATCTTGGTGAGCCGCCAACAGAATTCAGGTACAGGTTTGTGGACAAGGACGGGAATATCGGCGAATACAAAAACTATACTCCGCAAAGCTTTATGAAAGAAGTTCTAGGAGATATTGATTTCAGTAATTATGTAATGCTGATGAATGACCCCACCCGTGAGTATTACAAAATGTATGAAATAGAGTATGACCGCAATGTGATGGAAGGCCGTAACTGGACTTATCTGAATCTGCCTAACGATGAGATCAAGAAATTTGCCATTGCCAGTATAAAGGATAACCGTGCAATGTATGCTTCGTGTGATGTTGGTAAACAACTGAACAATAACATCGGTTTTGCCGATATCGACAATTACGATTTTGAGGACCTTTATGGTGTAAGCTTTAAAATGGACAAAAAACAGAGAATCATCACTCACGAGAGTGGTTCTACTCACGGAATGGCACTAATCGCTGTTGATACCGATGAGAACGATAAACCGGTGAAATGGCAATTTGAGAATAGCTGGGGAGCTGATAAGGGACACAACGGTTACCTCACTTTTACCGATGAGTGGTTTAATGAGTATATGTTTCGTGTTGTAGTACTGAAAAAGTACCTGGACGAAAAAACACTTAAAATGCTCGATCAGAAACCTACGATGCTCCCACCCTGGGATCCAATGTTCAAGAAAGACGAATAAACCCAAATTGGTCGTTAGAAAGCGATGAGATCGCTGAACTAAAGACCCTATGCGGGTTAAGCCCGATTTAGAGATTCACTGTTTTGGCAATAGACAAAACAGATGAATGTCTTAATCGATGGGCAATTAGAATTGTCTTACAATTCTAATGACCATTTTGGGATAAAAAAACTGCCGGCGTGACATCTGGTCGCACCGACAGTAAATTTTTGTTGAAAGTAAGAAATAAGCGCCGATATGACTTGCAGTTACACCGGCGCTTTTATTTTTTATTCAGTAATTACGCTGAACTCAGCTACTCCGATAATCGGTTTGTCATCAGTTGTTGATATAGCTCTCAACTTAATGTAACGGCCTTTTACCGGATTAAACTTAATTGTTTGCAACACAGGATTGTTCTTTATGTTTGAGAACTCTCCTTTTGAAACAGGTTTACCCCATATCTTTCCGGTACGACTTACATAAAGTTCATAGTCTTTTATTATTCCTTTTGACTTTTTGCTTTGATCGGGCAGATATGTAAATCCTTTAATGATTAATGTCTCTCCAAGGTCGATAACTAAATCAACAGGCAATTTGTCATTTGTTACGATATATGATGTGCCTGTATTTCCGTCGAATGCAAGAATACTGTTTTTATCTCCTTTTCTGATTGTCCATTTTTCAGGACAGATATCAAATGTTACTGAAGCAACCGGGCTGTATTTTCCGGTAGTTTTATCTTTAATTATGGCTTTAACAGTTCCTTTTTCTTTCAATACAAAAGGTTCGGTGTAGAGCTTTCCTTTTTTCACCGGGTCGGCACCATTTGTTGTGTAGTACACTTCGCCTGTTTTGTCATAAGAGCGAATAAAAACAACACCATCTCTGTTTCTGGTTATTTGGGGTTCAACCATAACAGCTGGTGCGTGGTACAGTTCGATATTGGATATTACAGGGCAGGCCTTTGATTTCATTACGGTGAAACGTATCTTTTCTGCTTCAACGGGTTCAAACCTTAGAATCCGTTTGTAACCAATGGTTGTTTCCTCGGCAATGGTATGCCATTTCCCGTCAACCATTGCTTCAACCGTGAACTCTTTTACACGTTGTCCTAATGGTATGTATTCCTGAACAAGGAAACGGTTTACAATAGTCGGTTTTTTGAATTCAATGGTTATACTTCCTGAAGTAACATCATCTGGAGTTGCCCAATATGTATCTTTCTTGCCGTCGATGAGATTTTCGGCTCCGTAACCGCTGCCACGGTCAACTGAAGCTGATATCTTTGTACCTTTAGCAAGATCGGTTTTGAAATCCTCTTTAAGTTGATTTGCTAATGACATTATTGCCTTTACGTCATTTTCATGTATGTGGCCTCTTCTGTCTACCGGGAAATTTATAAGCATAAATGCATTTCTACCAACAGAGTGATAGTAAATATCGAGCAATTGTGGCAGTGTTTTTACTTTATGATCTTCCGATTTGTGATAGTACCATCCCGGGCGTATCGATACATCAACTTCAGCCGGAACCCAGTGAGTGCCGTCTTCCTGACCCGAAGTAAGCTCTTTGTAATTTGGTGAACCGGGATAAAATTCGTCACGGCGCAGAAGACACCAGTTCGTTTTGTTTGCATATCCTTTTTCATTTCCAACCCAGCGTAAGTCAGGGCCTGCATCACTGAACATACAGGCATATGGTTGAAGTTTACGAACTATTTTGTATGTGTTCGGCCAATCGTAATATGTTTTACGGTCTACACGGCGTGTCTCGTTTGCACCACCGTAATAACCCGAACCACCGTTGGCACCGTCGAACCAAACTTCAAATACATCACCGTAATTCGTTAATAGTTCACGAAGTTGTTCACGATAGATATCAATATATTCCGGTGTTCCGTATTTAGCATTATTTCTGTCCCAGGGTGACAGGTAAACACCAAACTGTAGTCCGTATTTTTTACAGGCCTCCGAAAGCTCTTTTACCACATCGCCTTTACCGTCACGCCATTTCGAGTATTTTACCGAATGTTTAGTTGTCTTGGTTGGCCACAGGCAGAAACCGTCGTGATGTTTTGCTGTCAATATAATTCCCTTCAGACCGGCATCCTTACAAACTTTTGCCCACTGGTCACAGTCAAGATCGGTAGGATTGAAAAGGTCCGGGTCTTCGGCTCCTGTTCCCCATTCCATATCTGTAAATGTGTTCATGTTGAAATGCACAAAAGCATACTGTTCATAGTTATAGTGTTTTAACTGTCGTTCCGAAGGCAGAGGTCCGTATGGCTTTGGCGGCTCTGCTTTTTGACACGAGGTAAATATTAAAGCTGTTACGGATAACAGAAGCATAATTGATCTTTTCATTGTGTTGATTTTATATTTAAATAATAGTTTGTACAGTTTTAAAAAGCCGGGGAACCTAATGAATGTTCCCCGGCGATTAATTATCTTTATAATGTGTGTTATATTTCAAGTTCCCATCCCGGGCGTCTAGTCCTTTTTATCAGATGTTGGGCATAATCAAGTGCTTTAACTCTGACTTTTTCTGTTACATATCTTGGTATTGCCTGTGTCTTGTCAAATTTTACCGATTTGGGAATTATAATTTCCTCGTCGGGTTTAATATTTGTAAATTTCATATTATGGCCGTCCCACCTGAGCAATCTGTTAAGGCCTTTCAGACGGGCAGCAACAGTTCCCATCACCACAACCTCGTTGAAAGGTCCGGCAAATCTGAAATCCGATTTGGTAATTTCTCTCTTGTCAGGTGCTGTTTTACACTGGCGTATCCAGTCTTTTTCATGGCCACCTGCTCCGTAAGGAATTCTGCGCTCTGTTTGAGGCGGCTTATATCCTTTGTATTCTGATGATGGAATAAGTTGTGGATGTTGTGCATAAGTACCTGTTACAAGTTTGCCTTTGGTGCCAACAAAAATCACTCCTCCGTTTTTATCGCCCATTTTTTCGTCATCAAGCATCTCTTCCGGTTTAGGAGGCATTATTCCTCCGTCGTACCAGTGCAGTTTTACCTTAGGCATCTTTATCTTTCCATAGGGTTCTCTTTCGGGGAAATAATAAGTTATCATCTGTGATTCTGCTGGTGATTCAATGGTCCAGCGGGATGAACTTGCCTGAACTCCGTAAGGATATTCAAGTTTTAAAGCTCTTACTATTACATCAAGGATATGACAGGCCATATCGCCCAAGGCTCCGGTTCCGAAAGCCCACCAACCACGCCAGTTCCAGGGATGATAAATAGGATTATAGGGTCTGTCAGGGGCCGGGCCAAGCCACATATCCCAGTCAAGACCTTCAGGTACTGGAGGATTGTTTTTGGGCCGGTTAAGTGCTTGAGGCCATATGGGACGGTTAGTCCATGCGTGTACTTCAGTTATATCTCCAATTGCTCCATCCCAAATAGCCTCACAAGCCCAGGCTGTGGTATCGGCCGAAGCTCCCTGATTTCCCATTTGGGTTACTACGTTGGGATACTTTTTAGCGGCTTCTGTTAGTATTCTTGATTCATAAACATTATGTGTCAGTGGCTTTTGGGTGTAGACATGTTTGCCGAGTTTCATTGCATCGAGAGTGATGTTAGCATGAGAGTGATCAGGGGTGGCAATTATTACAGCATCTATCTGATCGCCTATCTCCTCAAACATTTTTTTGTAATTCTGATAAGCGTAAGGTTCTGTTTTATCAGGAAATTGCTTTTTATACATTTGCATTTTGTGGCCTAATATCTGTTGATCCACATCACACATTGCAACTATATTTTCATCGGTACAATTTTTAAGATTACTATATCCCATACCAAGGCCAATAACAGCAATGTTAAGTTTTCCTTTCGGGAATTCTCTTTTTTTGTTATCAAATACAAATGATTTTTGTTTTTCTTTGTTGGATTCTTCGGTTTTACAACCGGAAACTACAGATGGTAAGGCTGATACAGCAGCAGTAACGTATGCCGTTGTTTTTACAAATTGTCGTCTCGGTATTTTTTCTTTTGAATCTGACATTGTGATATGTTTTCCGAATTAATAATCATAATATTACAGCATTAAAGAAAGAAAAAATATAAGTGCAATCAAAAATTATTATGGTGTAGTTTTATCCCAAAAATATCCTTTTACATCTGTGTTACTATAATGGTATTATTTATATAGAGATTTTAGCCTGTCTAACAGGGGAGGGTGGGAATAATGAAAGAAAACGTAAAGAGGGTGTGGTGTTAAATTGCTTAATGATTTAACAGAAATGTTTTTCAGGGCTTCTTCCAGAGCTTTTGCATTACTTGTTTTTGCAGCATATGCATCGGCAGCAAATTCGTTTTTACGAGATATAAATCCCATTACTGTATCAAGCACAAATGATATCGGAGTATAAAGCATGCCAAACACAAGAAGTCCGATATGAAAATTAGGCTCATCTACGCCCAGTGCCTTTGACAGTACAGGAGAGCTTACAAACAGGCTGAAAAGCCAGAACATTATACCGGTTTGTATTATTCCGGTTACAATACCCCAAAGTGTATGTTTCAGCTTGTAATGTCCTGTTTCGTGAGCAAGTACGGCAATAATTTGTTCTGTGGTAAGGTCTTTTATTAATGTATCGTAAAGTACTATTCTTTTCTTTTTACCCAGTCCGCTGAAAAATGCATTTGCTTTGGTTGAACGTTTTGAGCCGTCCATTACGTATATATTATCAAGATTAAATCCTGTTTTATTTGAATATTCTTCAATGGCATTTCGCAGCTCTCCCTCTTCAAGTGGTGTTTGTTTGTTAAAAAGAGGCAGGATAAGAGAAGTATAAAACATTGACATAAAAATCATAAAAGCACTTGTCAGTATCCATGCATATATCCAGAAATTGTCTCCTGCCAGTGTGTAAAACCATACAATAAGGGCAAGAAGACCTCCTCCTATAACAGCTCCGAGAAGTAATGATTTTATCAGATCCAGAATAAATGTTTTAGGTGTGGTTTTATTAAAACCGAATTTTTCTTCAATTACAAATGTACTGTATATACTGAACGGTAGTGAAATTATTGTTGAAGCAAGTCCTATCACCCCGAAAAACAGCAGAGCCTGAAGAACCGGACTGGCTGTTGTTGAAATTACCCAGTTATTTAATACGGCAAAGCCGTCATTGAATAAAACGATTAGAATTATGATGAGGTTTACGGTTTCGGAAATAATTCCGAAACTGAAATTAGCTTTTTTGTACTTTATATGTTTACGGTATTTTTCTTCATCGTATATGCCTTTAAGTTCATCAGGAAGCTCCTCTTTCCATTTTGACTTGTTCAGTAATTCAAGGATTAGATCAAAAAGAAAATGGAAAATAAGAATACCGACAATAATGTAAAAAACAGTTCCGGGTTTCATAACATCTGGTTTTAATAAACTACAAATATAAAAAACCTGTCAGGTAAAAATTACACTGACAGGTTTCGGATAGATTAACCTTCTGTAAGATTATGGAAATTTAATTCCCGGGAATTCATTCACTGAAGCCATGGGAACTGAAGATCCGTATTTGGCATTTATAGCTTTTATAAACTCGTTGGCTATAATGGCACAGCCTCTCGGACTGGCATGTATCCCGTCGAGAGAAAAGAAAGCACCGGAAACAAACTGTGTGTTGTATGATAAACCGTCGATAACCATACCGTCGATAAGTTTGTTCATAATAGCATTTGCGTCTACAAATGCAAGTTTGTTTGTTTCAGCTACAGACTTAAGTATGTCATTGAACTCATTGGTTGCTGTTGTCAGAGTGTCTATTTCAGCCAGATCAAGAGTCTGGTTGTCGGGCAGTGGAGTAACAGAACCCCAGTGTTCCTCACCAAGGATGCCGGATAAAGCACTCAGTAATACTTTTTCTCCTTTTACCATTTGGCGCAATCCCAGAGGATGTGTATCGTCTGCTATAACAAACGGATTGGGGCCTTCCTGGAATTCAATTGTAGGTAACCCAAGACTTTCAGCATACTGATTATACTCTTGATAGCCGAAATTCAGCATTTGTGCCTCCTGTTCGGTCAGAATAAGATTGTCATAAGTAATGTAACTGAAATAGGGTAGGGCATCAATGCTGGGTATGTTACACATAACACCTTTTGCCCCGTTTGATATTAGTGTTCCTACAACAGCATTTACACTGTTAGTAAAGAGGTCTTTAGGAGTAATATCATAAGCTCCGGTTCCAATGCTTCCCGTTCCTCCAGATAATGCATACCACAGTACATCGTTACCGCCAATCCAGAATGAGAAGAATGTAGGATTGTTGAGCATAGCATCACCTAAAACAGTTGATGTGCCGGGATTTGAGGCAAAACGTGTATAGTATGGATTGTAGTTTCCAACTCCAAGAGTGGGGTCGCCAAACTGAGGAATCACTAAATGAAATGATTTAGCTCCGGGAACCGCAACATTGTTGAACGGTACCTGGTCGTTTATCCAGTATTCGGGGGTGAATAATTCAGGGTTGCCAGGGGTTGGAACCGGCATGAGCATTCCGTTTACTTCAGCAAGTACATAACTTCCGTTTCCTGAAGAACCTATACTCATTCCTTCAGGAATCATTGGCTGTTTAAAATCACCTGCGCCTACACTTTTAAGTTCGGTGGCAATAATATTAGTAAAACTGTAAGTCTGACCATAAGCACTTAAAGCACCATCGGTATATCCGGCGGAGTATGAGTCGCCGATTGATACGAAAACGGAAAAGTCAGCCTCTCCTTTTGAAGGAACAAACTCATCCACATTGGGCTCGCACCTCCATAATGTAAGGGAGGTTAAAAGCAATAAAAATATATATCTTGTTTTCATAACGATTGCAATTTCTGTTTATTAAAATGAATAATTAAGGCCAAATCCCGGAATAAAAGCATTAGTGTAATAAGTTCCGTAGAAATCTGCTGGTGCATAACCGTCTTCACGTTTTTCTCCCTGTATGTAAAGGAATGATAAATCAAGACTTAGTTTCTCGTTTATCTTCCATGAAGCACCTGTAGACATTCCGTATTTGTTTGTTCCCGGAGTTTCAGGTGTGAGATAATCTTCCGGTATCGGAGTTTGGTCATAATAAAATCCGGCCCTTAACATAATCTTATCGTTAAGTTTGTACTCGCCACCAATACGGTAAACTGCTGAGTTGTCGTAGTTTCTGGGGTTGTATGAATCCTGCAGAAGATCTGTGTTTTGTTCAAAATCGAAGTCAAGAGATTCATAAGCTGACCAGAATACATACTGGAAGTCAAAACCTAATGTGAGTTTCTCGTTAGGGTGCCAGCCAATACCTATAACGAGGTTAGCAGGTAAAGGTAATGTGGCCGAGAATTTATTGTTCTCTGGAAAATATTCCTGCATTGATGAAGGAACAGTGAAATCGGCATCTCCGCCTTCCATATCCATATCAACCTGTGAACGATAATCGATACCGATAGAGAATTTGTTGGAAGGTTCAAAGTAAACACCAACATTGAAACCGAATCCCATTGTGGTACCGGAAAGTTCTACCTGTCCCTCATTTCCGTTTTCATCGGTAAGGGGCAGAGCCTTACTTAAATCAACACTTCCCGGAACAAGGCTGAATCCGGCACCTACACTTAATTTATCTGTGATTTTATACGATGCGGTAGGCTGTATGAAAATGGCATGGAATGAAATATCCTGAATAAGATATCTTCCGTCCCAGTCATCACCCCACTCAAGAGAGTTCCCGTAAGGTGTTGTGATACCCAGACCTAAAGTTAATTTGTCACCGACCTTGTGTGCTCCGTAAAAATAAAACGGAGTCCCAATCGGATTGTCACTTTCTGCTTCATATAATGATGGAGCAGGTTTTTGGAATGTGTTATTAGAAAAAATGGGATTACCACCAAATGAGAATTCCCATTCTTTATCCATGAAGCTTAAAGCTCCCGGGTTAAAGTGAATACTTGATGCCCCAAGACTTAACCCTGTGCCTATGTGGCCCATTCCTGTCTGACGTTGTCCCTGAAGATTTACCTGATAACCTTCCGGATACGCGACTACTGAATATAAGAAAAACAGATAGCCGATCAATAGAAGTTTTTTCATAAGTTCAAGTTTAGTTTTCTGTTATAAAATTTAATAATTAGTTTTTCTGTTTAATAAGAATTGTTAATAAGAACTTAAATACTTTAAATTTTGGAGCAAGTTAAAATTTTTTTTTAATCCTACAGAATTGCAGTAAATTATCTTTAATTTGAATGTGAGTTCATATTTGAGTATATTTTGTGGATTCTAAAAATATAAAAGCTATGCTTACAGAAAAGGATAAAATACAATTAAAGGAAAAAGGAATTAAAGAAGAACAGGTTACAGAACAACTTAAGCAACACAGAAGCGGATTCCCGTTTGCTGATATTCAGCGGCCTGCTACTCCCGGTGATGGAATAATTGTGATTGATAAAAAAGATGAAAAGAAATACCTGGATATTTTTTCTGACGAACTGGCTAAAGGACTGGATCTTTGTAAATTTGTGCCTGCTTCTGGTGCTGCCACCAGAATGTTTAAGGATCTATTTGCTTTTCTTGAAACCCCGGATGTTGAGATTCCTGAAATTGCGTCAAAGCCTCCTTTTTCTGAATTTTTCAGGAGAATTGAGGATTTTGCATTTTATAACGACTTAAAAAAATACCTTCCGGAATCTCTTGACCCGGAAACAGTGAAAGGAAAGAAAACATTAGTTGAGGCTATTCTGACCGAAAAAGGCCTGAATTACGGCAAAAAACCCAAAGGTGTTCTTAAGTTTCACCGGTATAACGGTTTTGAAAGGACTCCGGTGGAAGAACATCTGCTGGAGGCAGCCATGTACGGTAAAAACAAAGACAATGTTTCTTATATACATTTTACAGTAAGTAAGGAGCACGAAGGGCTCTTTAATGAAGTTCTGGAAAACAGCCGTGAAAAAATGGAGAAACAGTATGGGACGTCGTATAAAGTAAGTTTCAGTAATCAAAAGACTTCGACAGATACAATTGCTGTCACCCCTGACAATGAGCCGTTTCGCCTTGAGAATGGTGAGCTTTTGTTTCGTCCAGGAGGGCATGGTGCGCTGATTCAGAACTTAAACGACCTTGACCATGATGTTATTTTTATTAAAAATATCGATAATGTTGTTCCTGAACATTTGTCGGGTGATACTGTGCTTTACAAAAAATTGATTGCTGGAATTTTGCTGGAATATCGTGAACGCATTTTTAAGATATTGACCAAACTTGATGACTTTAGCACTCTTGAATCGGGAATTAACGACGGACTTGAATTTATCAGAGATGTGCTTAAACGTGATGTAGTGTACCAAAATATATTAAAGGATACGCACAGAAAGGAGAGGGCAAACAGAATACGGGAGATTCTTAATCGTCCGATCCGTGTTGCAGGAATGGTTAAAAACCAAGGAGAACCCGGAGGAGGTCCGTTTTGGGTAAAATCACAAACAGGTACTATCAGTTTACAAATTGTTGAGAGTTCACAAATTGATATGGATGATGAGGAAAAGAAGGAGATTGTTGCAAAAAGTACGCACTTTAATCCGGTAGACCTTGTTTGTTCAATTAAAGATTACCGGGGGAACAAATTTAATCTTCTTGAATTTGTAGATCCTGTAACCGGATTTATTTCAGAAAAATCATTGAACGGGAAGCCATTAAAGGCTTTGGAACTTCCAGGATTGTGGAATGGAGCAATGGCACATTGGCTGACGTTTTTTGTTGAAGTGCCTGTTACAACCTTTAATCCTGTAAAAACAGTATTTGATCTGTTAAGGCCACAACATCAACCTGCATAAAATAATATATTATGGTGCCGGATAGTTTGTACTCACCCGGTATCTGTTTTTATGACCGGAGTTCGATATTTTCTCGAGCCCCGGTTTTTTAATTTTATATGCAATTATATACTGGTCGTCAGGAAACGATAAATATGCCTGACTGAAGGTTGCTGCAGGTTTCTTTTGTTCTGACCGGATAACCAGTCAGAATGTAATTTCCGTATTTTTACTTCAGTATACTAAATTTTGTGCTGTATCCCATGTCAACTAACATTAAATCAGGAAATGTTCAGCACTGTTGTCTTAATATTTGATTAATTTCTGGCAAAAAATGTTTATAATTGCAATTACAAACTCCTCCTATGAAAAATATTGAAAGCATCTCAGATGAATTTCTTATGGTCGGAATATATTCCGGTTCAGAGGATGCTTTT
>JAADEM010000040.1 GCA_013153405.1 Chlorobiota bacterium | reverse complement strand
TTCGCTCCCGCTCATCGCGATGACGCTGATGTTCCGTCATTTACTCATTATGCCCCAAAATTTGGGGTGAATTCTCGGAATGACGACTTTTGAGACATCCTCTTTTTTTATCTTGACCTTATTTCTCTTCTCATAAAAGGTACATATGCCAGCACAAAACATAAAACACTTGCAGCAATCAGAGCTGTGACGTGCGGCCATATTAATATAATACTCTGACCAAGAGGTAACGGGCCGGGAATTGCTCCCTGCATCTGTTCCATTGTAAGAGGTCCTAAACTTCTTACCGAAGGAATCAGAAGTGTATTGGTTGCTTCACTGTATAAAACATTCGGTGAAAATCGCAATAGCATAAGTTTTATTTTCTCAAGATATACCTGATATGCAGGATTTATAAGCCATGCCGGATTGGTAATAGCTTTCATTATCAGGTTTACAATCATAGAATAAAATATAGAGAAAAATATCCATACGGAAATCCCAGTCAGGGCAGATGTGGCAGGTTGTTTGAATCGTACCGAGAACCATATGGCCATATTTAGCCAGAATCCTACATACACAACATTAAGTAACAAAAACAACACTATACGGATAAACTCTTCAGGAGTAGGAATGAGACCTGTAGTTACAATTCCTATTCCCATCATCAGGAATCCTAATGCAAAAAACAGGAAACCTATTACTGTGAGTGATGCTATGAATTTGGCATTTATGATATAGTCACGATGAATAGGTTGAGCCAGGATACGGCTTAATGTACCTTTGTTCTGTTCAGAGTTCACAGCATCGAATCCGAGTCCTATGCCCAGCAGCGGGCCCAGAAAACTCACAAATACGATAAATGATGGTAATGTTCCGTCAGAGTATGTGAAAAGCTGCAGGAAGATGAAAGCATCATCTGCCTTACTTAAAGACTTAAGAGCCTCGCTTATACTGGTAAGTGCCGTGTAAACCGAGCCAATAGTTGTGAGTGCAATTATGGCAAGAAGGATCAAAAAACGCCAGCTTCGTACTATATCTGCTATCTCTTTTTCGACGATTACCGCAAATGCACTATTCGGCTTTTTACCTTTACTTATGCTGTCGGTGATATTTTGGGAATCCGGTTGTGCAATTAGTGTTGTATTGTTAGTGGTATTACTCATTCTTTGTTCCTCCTTCAAAATAATGGTAATAAATATCGTCAAGTCCGTATTCTTTTTTATTCAGAGATGTCAGAGGATATCCTGAATTTATTATTGTTTTAGATATTTCAGAAGTGACATCCTTTGAACATTCAGCCAGTAGTTTGTTATTTACATTGCTGACATTCTCAACTCCGTCAATCTCTCTGATAATATTTATCAGGTTATCATCGGTTACTGAATGTCCGTTTACCCCGATTTCCACAGTGTACGGACTATTACCGAACAGCTTTTGCGACAATGAATTTATATCACCTTCGGCAAGGAGTCTGCCTCCGACAAAAAGTCCCACTCGGTCACAAACCTGCTGTACCTGATAAAGATGGTGAGATGAAAATAATACGGTTATACCTTCCTGCTTACTCAGTTTTATTATCAGATTAAGAAACTCTTTTACTCCATATGGATCAATACCCAATATTGGTTCATCCAGAATTATTACTTCCGGATCTTTTATTAAAACATCAGCCAATCCTAAACGTTGCCGCATTCCTCTGGAGTATATACCGGCTTTTTTATTTTTATGTTCTGAAAGCCCGACTCTTTCAAGTAGTGATTCTGCTTTTTTTTCGGCCTCGTTTTTTGAAAGCCCGTTGAGCCGGGCGGTGAAAACAAGGTTTTCCAGGCCGGTATATCTTTCATAGAATCCTACGTCTTCAGGCAGATAGCCAACCTTTCGTTTGACTTCTACAGGATTACTGATTGGATCAATGTCACAAACAGATACGGTTCCTTCGCTGGGTTCGGTCATGCCTAACAACATAAGAATAGTTGTTGATTTTCCTGCACCGTTAGGGCCCAGCAATCCGAAAACTTCACCTTTGTTTATGGTTAAATCCAGATGATCAACAGCTGTGAATTTTCCGTATCTTTTGGTTAATCCTTTAAGCTTTATGATTTCTTCAGCCACGGCTTACCTCCTTCCGTATTTCCTGAATAAATAATAAAGACTACCTATTGCAAGAATAATAATGAGTATTCCCAGCCATCCGGCCAGCATCGAAGTTTTTACCGTTACCCTATATTGTAGTTTTGCATTTACTTCGGTGGTAGATGCATTTATGTTAATCAGGTAATCTCCTGCAACCGAATTTTTATATGGTTTTATAGTAGCTATTACTTCAGCATTTCTGCCAGGTTCGATACCGGCAATTTCTTTCGGTTCAAAAACAACTATCCATTTCCTTGGATTTGACGATGTTAGTTTGACCTTTTCAAGTTTTGTTGACCCGGTGTTTTTAACCAATAATTTAATTTTCTTTTCATCTCCAGCTGTTATGGATGTATTAAGTAATCCTTCAGGAGTTGTCAATGTCATTTCATATCTTCCCGTGATAACAACTTCAAGTGTAATTTCCGATGAAGTGTTGTTATTAACGGCACTAACGGGGATTTTGTAAGTGCCTGCTTTTACGTTATATGGAGGCTTAACCTCTATTGATATGGTAACTTTTTTATTTGGATCGATTTCAACAGATGTAGCAGCTTTATAATTCGGTTTAAATATAACTTCCCATCCTCTCGGTGCCCTGGCACGTAAAGAGTATTGTTGTCTTTCTCCTGTTGAGTTTTTTAATTCGGTAGAGAATGAAAAGTTTGATTTGTCGGTTCCTTGCATGTTTTTTTGCCTGCAGGTAAATTCTGTTTTATATTTTCCCTGCTTTGAAACAACCACATATAAAGGCAGGCTTACATCACCGGCTTTAAGTGTTATTTTGTGTGTTCCTCTTCTGACATTGTAAGGTACGTCTAATTTTAATTTTAAAGTTTTTTTCCCGTCAGGAAGTAGGGTTATTTGTTTAATGATATAATCTCCTGATTTTAATTCAGAAGACCATCCGGCAGGCAGTCCGTATACATACAAATCAGCAGAGCGCATCAAAGAGCTGTTATTTTTGATATCAATGCTGTATTCTATTGTTTCCCCGGGTGGTACTACTATTTTAGTGTAAGGTGTGTAAAGAGTAATACCTTCGGCCTTTACAGGAGTGTTCGCTAGAAACAGCGAACCAATAAAGAAAAAAAGAAAAGACCTTATTAACTTATTAGTGCTAAGTGACATGATGATTTTCCTCCTTTAATTTAAAAGTACGACATTCAGATCTTTCATAAGCGAAAATAGTGTGAATGTTTTTTCGGAACAATCATGTCACGTTAAAGTATTTTAACAATTATACTGTAAAGCAGGGCGATTTCTGTATTTAAAAGATGTGTAAAATTGAAGCTAAAAAAATGCTTTTTTTTTGTGGATTTATAAATATTTCGTTTACATTTGCAACCGCAAAAGCAAAGGGGTATAACGATACCGTGTTTTTGATATTTGCCGAGGTAGCTCAGCTGGTTAGAGCGCAGGATTCATAATCCTGAGGTCGGCGGTTCAAGCCCGCCTCTCGGTACAAAAAGGGGATAGTCAAACAGGCTGTTCCCTTTTTTTATTGTTCACTGTTTTAATAAGTTAGGAATCCTAAGGTTTCTGTGGAGTAAACTCTGTAGAATATTGATTTCAAACTATAAATTATTGAGTTCATAAAGAGCTCTTTCCAGAATTTCATCTTTTGTTTTGTCAAAAATATTCAGTTTTACATTTATATCCGGATCCCATCCGTTATCCCAATGATTACCATTCAGGTCGATGAATTCACTGGTTGATAAATCCCAGTGCCATCCGTTAGCCAGGAAACCGTCGGCAACAGAGCCGGCACCACCACCTGTTCGTTGACCTATAAATGTAATATTTGGAAGAGGATTTAGATTATACATAAATGTAGTAGTAGCACTGAAGCACCATATATCGGTAAGTATCATTACTGGTTTAAGGAATTTGTTTTCACTTTCTGATGGTTTCAAATAGAGTCTGCTGTCTGCAAAATCATACATGCCCGGACCTGTTTTAAAATGTTCGTTACCAATGTATATTTTATTATTGGTAAAATATGATGCAAATTTAGTAGATAATTCAGGGTCTCCTCCGCTGTTATTCCTAATATCTATAATAAGGCCTTTGTCATTTTTGAATGTGGCAAAAATCATTTCAATCTCTTCGTCACTAAAATGATACAACCATGAACCGATTCTTAAATATCCTATATCTGCTGATTGGGGCAAATGTCCATATATTGCTTTTGTTGCATCATTTTCAGAACTCTCAAGCCATGTAATATCAGGTGCAATGCTTTTCCCAATGTAGTTGTCAATTAAAATATCCCTGTCAAAGGCTTTGGGATAACTGCTATAAAAATCATAAATAAAACTTGTGTCTTCATTCGATAAATCAGAATGTCCATCTCTTAATTTATTGGTTATAGCAGTTAATTTAGCAAACAGTTCTTTTTCGCTAAGTTCATTGTTTACTGTTGCTCCAATTGAGTCCTTCAAAAAATCGATATCAACATCTTTAAATTCAAGCATTGCAAATTTCTCTTTTACCAGTTTTGCATATTCGTTAAAAATATCAATGTTTGATGTTCCGGGATTAGGTTCCATAAATATTTTTTCACAACCGGAATTTAATATTGTTATACCTATGATTAAATAAATATATTTTTTCATGGCTTATTATTTTATTTTTTAGTCTTTGAGGTTTTTCTTTTTTCTTTATGTATAATATTGAAACGGAAAGTAATATTATGCATTCCCCATGTTGTAGGATAATCTGTAACAACCGAAAATCTTCTCATCTCCCAATTGTAAGAAATTGATATACGTTTTTTATAATTAAGTATATATTCGGTTTTTACAATGAAATTATTTCCTAAATGTTTAAATTCTGCATAATCGTAACTGGAAGGATCTCCCATGTCCGGATCCTGATAATCGACACCACCACTTTCGATACGATTCTGACTATAACTCATGGCAAAAGCTGTCCCTTCATTTTGAATGCCTAATACTGCAAGATCTGCAAAGACCTGAAAATTCCAGCTTTCACATATGTTTGTTTTGTATAATACCGAAGCATATAAATAGTTTCCTGCAGTGGCAAAGACAGAGTTGTTTTGAAGATTCTGATATATCCTGATGTAGTTGTCAAAAACATCAATACGGCCTCCAATATATAAATATTTATTGAGTCCTTTAAGGTATCTAAAATATACATTGGGATTGAAAACATCTGAAGTAGCGCGGTTATGTGTAGTTGCATTATCTCTTGAATAATTAAACCAAAATCCTGTCTCCCAAAAATGTTTTTCAG
>JAADEM010000094.1 GCA_013153405.1 Chlorobiota bacterium | reverse complement strand
AAAGTAACGCTATAAAATCGGATGACATCAGTGACTTGCTGATAAAAACCACCGAACTGCAAACTAAAATTGACGAACTTAACAAACAGCTTACCGATGTAAAAAACGATTATAAATACAACAGGCAAAATGCACTGAAAACTGCTGAAGAACTCAAAGAGGTAAAAAAACAATTACTAAATCTGCAAAAAGATACTGTAAGCCTGCATTACTCAATAAAACTTGCCAGAGAAAGAAGCGACATGCTTCAGAAAGAACTGAGCGACACAAAAAATAAATACCGCACTCTGTTTGCCGATTATTCTTCCATTCAGAAAGAACTTGAAACCAAAGATATTGAACTGCAAAGTCTGGAAAAACAACTTGTGGCACAAAAAGAAACAATGGAGGCAATCTCAAAAAGCTTTATAGAACTGAGAAAACAACTTCTTGATGCTGAAACCAGCGGTAAACCGATTAATCCTAATAAAAACACTCATATAAATAAAATAGCAAAATTACTGGGACATTATTGATTTTATCAGAAAATTAGGAATTACAGTGCGACAGTGTTTTTTGTTGTGTTAAATGGCAATAAATTGTTTATATGAAGGATATCGGAAATAACCTAAGAATGCCGATTTACATAAAATACATTGCACTAAGAATAGAAACCGTAACCACCATATAAATTACGGTGAGTGGAAATCCGATTTTAAAGAAGTCCTTAAATGTATATCCTCCGGGACCATACACCATCAGGTTTGTCTGATAACCAATAGGTGTAATAAAGTTAGCTGCAGCTGCAAACGACACCACCAGTACAAATGGTAAAGGATTCAGTCCAAGATTATGGGCAGCCGAAATTGATATGGGAAACAATATGGCAACTGCCGCCTTGTTGGTTATATATGCAGCCAGCACAGAAGTTATAATAAAAATTCCAGCCAGCAGTGCAACACGGCCAAGTGGTAAAAACACTGAAATAACAAAATTAGCAATCATATCTGCTACTCCGGATTTTATCATTGCCGTACCCAGAGCCAACGACAAGGCAATTATAACTGCCAGATTGTAATCAATACTCTTTGGCAGGTCTTTTGACGACACAACCTTCAGAATATTTATTACCACGAGTACCACCAGCAGCCCCATAAATAACGGAACCACTTTTATGGCCGAAAGAAATATTGCCAGCAGAGTACCTCCCAACAGTGTCCATATTTTATATCTTTCAGGCTTTCTGAGTTCTTTAACCTTCGATAACAGGTAAAAATCAAGTTCACCCTGAATACGGCTGTAGAAGTTTTCACCAGCAATTAATAAAAGAACGTCACCTGCTTTTAGCTTAACATCTTCAATGTGCTCCGTTATTTTCTCACCGTTACGGTGTATTGCTATCAAAGCAGCATCATATCTCCCCCTGAAATTTATCTCTTTCACTGTTTTTGTTATCAGGCTTGAATTGTATGATATTACCACTTCAACTACCTGTAATAGATTTAACTTCGACATCATGCCAAGGGTCGGTAGTGTAAGTCCGCTTTTATCCGAAAGAATCTCAATAATATTATTATTATCCCCTGCAAATCGCAGAATATCCCCCTCTTCAAAAACAAACTCATCCTCAAGTATCTGAAAAAGTTTTTTGCGCCTGACCACTTCAACCAGGAAAAGCTCCTTCTCATTGCGTCTGAAATCAGTATCGCCTATACATTTTTGTATCAGATGAGAACCCGCTCTTATTTCCGCTTCAACAAGATATTTTCGCTCTCCTGTCGAAAATTCTTCAAGTGCGGTTTTTCTTTCCGGCAAATATTTATAGCTGAAAAAATAGAGATATACAATACCAATAATCAACATTGGAAATCCCACCCAAAAGAAATCAAACATCTCAAGCGGTTTCATCTCGGGAATAATATGCTGATCAACAACCATTCCACTCACTATCAGGTTGGTTGATGTACCTATGAGCGTTACACATCCTCCCAGTATTGCAGCATACGATAACGGAATAAGCAGTTTCGACGACGAAATATTATTATGCCTGCTCCACTGGTGAACATATGGCATCATAACTGCCACTAAAGGCGTATTATTCAGAAATGCAGATAAACTGCCAACCCACACCATCATTCTCAGAAGAAAACTTTTGTATGATGAAGAACGGGGAAAGATCTTCTCGAAGAATATCTCAATTATAGAAGTTTGCCTGATGGCATCACCGAGTAAAAGCAACATTAAGATTACCGCAATCTGCTCATTTGCAAAACCTGCAAGTATTTCTGACGGTGTTAAAACACCGGAAAGCCCAAGGACCAGAATTGCAATAAAGAACGTAAAAGCAGCTCCAATCCATTCTTTGTATAATGAGATTACAATAAAAACTATTACTAAAAATACCAAAATGGCGTCGAAATGCTGCATAAACTTTATAGTTATCCTCTTTAGCAATTAATAACAGAACAGCTACAAAAATATAAATTTATCATAAAAATATTTTTTCCGGGCAAAATTGATAAAAATATTTCCTTTACATATGCATTGCCTGTCTTACAATACTTCACTGTTCCCTCAGTAATCAAATTTAATTTTCACGCCTGCTGTAACCCAGATGCCGGGCTGAACCACATTGCCTATATCATAATATTTCTTATCAAAAATATTTTTAGCATCCACATACAGCAACCATGATTTTTCTATCCACTGCACTTTGGCATTTACCAATACAAACGGAGAATAAGGGACCTGAACCGGTATATAATCTCCGTCTATATACTTGTAAGCCGTATAATTTCCATTCCTGTCATTATATTCCATTGTCAGTTCAGACATCAATTTTGACACTATTTTCATAGCAGCACTGATGTTCAGCTTGTTTTTCAGATAATCCATAACATACACGGACTCGTATCCGGGGATACTATTTTTGTCCTGATTTATATAGCTGTAACCCAATGTAAGATTCCTCAGGAAGACCTCATCGTTACCGGATAAAACAGAGACATCAATAGTTGATGATATTTCTAATCCGACAGTATTCATATCAGAAAGATTTCTTGTCATATATTTTTCATCTCCCTCCATTCGTCCCCAGTCAATCAGATTACGTGATTTACGATAAAAAACAGAAAACTTATTTTCCATAAAATTCAACAGGTTGTTCACTCCCACTTCACAGGTAGTTGCCTCTTCGGGTTTCAGTGCAGGATTACCAGTATTAACAGGGCCTGAATAAAACATTTCAGTAAACGAAGGCATTCGCATTCCGCTGTTTATACTTCCAAACAACTTCAGTCCGGAAGTCATATAGAAACTTATATCCAGTCCGGGATATATTTTCATATTACTCCCTGGCGACGAATTATAGTTAAACAAAATACCTGCCGACATATTTAACCGGCCTGAGTTTATTAAATGTTCAAGAAAAAACGAATTATTGGTTCTGCTATATGATTTATCATACACAGCACATGCTTCTCCCGGAACAGGAACTGGTTCTGCAAGCGGGTATCCGATATTATTACTTAAAATTTTTTCATGTCTGATTTCGCCCCCAAACGATGTTCTTCCGGCTTTCCATAGAACAGTAACATTCAGATTCCCTCCTGCAACATCAGTAAGATGATAATTGTGACCGGAATACCATTCAGGTGGCTCATTACGAAACAACTCAAACCTGTCCTGATTTCGTCTCCAGTACAATGCAGGTCTTATTTTCATCCTTTGCCCGATAAGTGATTTCACTGAAGCAAAAGTTGTCTTTACCTGTTCAAACTGTTCGGGATATTTTGGAGTGTAGAAAGAGTTGGCCCCGAATGCCTTGTTCGAATATCCCACCTGAAAATCAATCTCCGGTTTCCCGACCGATACTGATCCGTTATAAAACAGGTGCAGATTGTTAAAATCTGTATTATCGGTGTATCCGTCGCTGCGACTAAAGTCAGCAGACACATAATTGCGGAACTTTTCCGATGGCATAGATGTACTAACTCCGGCATTAAAAAATCCGTAACCGCCTGCAGCTAATTCCGCCGATGTCTCTTTTTGTTTTTTATCTGAAGTAATAATGTTTACAGCCCCGCATAATGCTCCCGGACCGTATGCACGTGCACCCGGTCCCTGCAAAATTTCTATACGTTCAATACTTTCTATTCCTACAGGCAGATTCATATTAAAATGGCCGGTTTGCGGATCTGAGATATTTATTCCGTTCAGCAAGACCATTACCTGATTAAAAGAACCGCCCCTGATACTGATATCTGATTGTATCCCGAGCGGTCCTCTTTGCCGTATATCCACACCTGCAATATATCTCAGCAGTCCGTCCACACTTTGAACGGGGAATTCAGAAATATCTTTTTTTGATATAACAGTAATAAATCTGCCTGTTTCGGAAGTAACCGAAGGAGTACGGCCTGCCGTTACTTCTACTTCCGAAAGACGGACAAAACGAGCCACTGAATCCGATTCTGTAAGCGCAAAAAGTTGATGAACACCAAGAATTGTTGAATAAGAAGCTGCCAGGACCAGAATTTTAACCTCTCTCCCCAGGCTGTTGAAAACAGCGTAACCTTTCAGTTTCCATTTTTTAAAACTAATACTCTGTTTTATCTGAAATATAATTCTCTTCATCAGTTTTTTTCAAAAAGTCCGGCTAAGATAATATATTCTGTATTTACATGAAGAAGAAAATTCAATTGTAAAAATATATACTGACTTATACAAAAAAGCTACACCACTAACAGTCAGCACAAAACACCTTGCGAAAAAATCTTTGCTTTTAAAACTGAAAACTTAAATCTATTCAAGTTTGAAACACAGCCTTCTCAAAACCGTATACCACAAAGCATACTATCAATTTAAAAGTTAATCACGTTTACTCTCTGTAACTTTTGTGTTTTTTTCAAGTGCAGTGTTTTTTGTGTATTTTTAGCGGGTTAAAAATGATTTTGTGATGAAAAAGGAAACCTTAATATCCATAATAATTTCCATTGCCGCAATATATATATTCGGAACGAATACATACAGCCAGGATGAAAAAACTCCGGTTAAATCCTCTGCCGGCTATAGCGTTAAAAAAGTTCTTATGTATAATTCAACCGGTATCGGGACTCTGAACATAAGGAACAAGCACGGAAATATAAGCATCGACGGTATAACCGGCAGTGACTCTGTTCGTATTGCTTATGAGATTAATGTAGGTTCGTTTGTTGAAGAAGCGGCATATGAGGTAATTAATCAGATTAAGATAAATGATTTTGTATCTGAAAAAACCCTGTACATAAAAACACTTTTTCAGGAAGACTTTCAATCGGCATACGACTTTTCTGTAAATTATCATATCTGGTTGCCGGAAAATACAAATATTGTCATAAATAATGAATTCGGAGATTTAAACATAACTGGTGTTGCAGACGAAATAACAATAAATGCCGGATATGGCAATATTGCA
>JAADEM010000060.1 GCA_013153405.1 Chlorobiota bacterium | reverse complement strand
TCTGATATTATAAACATTCCGGGCTTTGTTGAAAACCAGACTGAAGTAATTGCCGGATTGTTTTTGATAATTGCAGTTACAGGACTTTTCAGCAGCTTGTATATTAATCCAAAAGAAGACGATGACGGAACTCAAGAGTATAACTCCCTCAATCCAGTCACATTCACTATCGAGTCCTTCAGATGGTCGAAAAGAGTTAAAGGACTAAACTATTCAATACTTGGACTTTCCACATTCTGGCTCATCGGTTCTCTTATCCAGATGAACATTATCATTTACGGTCCTGATGTTCTACATCTGACAAATACTGAGACCAGCATAATAATGGCACTTGTAGCTATAGGAATTGGACTGGGATGTTATATTGCAGGCGTTATCTCCCGACATGAGGTCAGGACATCTCTAATTCCTGCCGGAGGCATAGGAATGTTAATTTCTGTAGTTCTTATTCTCGTACTCAACCCTGGTCCTGTTATTTTTTCAATACTGGTTGTATCAACAGCATTCTTTGCCGGGTTTTTCAAAATTCCTCTTAATGCTCTGATGCAGGATCGTGTAGAAGGAAAAATGCTGACACAGATACTTGCATATAATAATCTGATGGTATTTCTTTTCATACTTATATCTGCCGGCATTTTCGGAATTATAGAACCGCTTACCGGTCCTAAAGGTGTTTTTGCAACAACTGCATTTATCATTGCCGTTGTCACATGGCTAATGTACAGGAAAATACCCGGTGCCGGTCGAAAACAAAGATAAAGTGTTAATTTCTTCAGTTCTGAAAACAAAAACCAAATATTTAAAACCAAGAATCAGGAACAATGACACATAACAATCCGATACTTGTATTCCTTGCCAGAATTATTTTCTTTACCGGCAGATTATTGTTATCGCTCCGTTACAGGGGCGAACTTAAAGGAACTGATATCCTTAAAGATAAACAACACTCTGCACTCTTTCTGCCCAATCATCAGGCATTAGTAGATCCGATGCTTTTTATATCTCACATTTACAGGTATGCTTCCTGCGTTCCTGTAATTACCTCCGGATACTACGATATACCGGTAATTAAACATCTTTTCCGTTTATGGGGAGCCATCAGAGTAAGTGATTTGGAAAAAGGTAGCAGAAACACTAACGTATTGAACGACATAAAGAATGGAGTTTTAAATGGTTTAAAACTAAAAAAGAACATTGTTCTTTACCCGGCAGGCCAGCTTCCGTCACAAGGGTATGAAAAAATCTACAACAAACAGAGTGCCTACTTCATTGTTAAAGAACTTCCTGATGATGTAAAAGTTATTGGAGTACGAATTCGTGGCTTGTGGGGCAGTATATGGTCAAAAGCGTGGACTGGTGATTCTCCTGATTTTTTTAAGGTTCTTTTGAAATGTACAGGATGCATATTGGCAAATCTAATTTTTTTCACACCCAAGCGGAAGGTTACTATCGAATTTGTCGACATCACAGCAGAAGCAAAGAAAAAGGCCCGATCTGACAGGCAAACATTCAACAGATACCTGGAAAGCTTTTACAATATTTATGGAGAAGAAAAACCGTTGTTCCTGAAACATATTTTCTGGATGCCTGAACTGAAAAGAAACCTGCCTGAAAATATAAAAGGTGCCGAGTCGGCTCTTAAAGGAAACAACAATAATGATACTCCTATCCCATCATCGGTTATTGATGACGTAAAAAGCATTGTTGCTGAAATTCTTGAAAAAGATAAAGACAACATAAACCTTGATGATTCACTTTTCCTCGACCTTGGCGCAGACTCTTTGAACCTGGTTGAAATTATAACCGCAATAGAAGACAAATTCCCTGGTTATACCACTCCCGAAATAAATACAATAAAAACAGTACGTGATTTGTGTCTGATAGCAACCGGAAGATTCGGTGAACAAACAAAACTGAAACCATCTTTTCTCCACACTCCTGTTGCTACCATTAAACGCCTTATGGTTGATAATGAAAAGAATATCCTATGGCAGTTTCTAGACACTTTCACCAAAGATAAAAATGATCCTTTTGTATACGACAGCATGCTTGGAACAACAAACAAAAATGATTTTCTTATCAGAGCTATTGCTGTTTCTGGAATAATAAAAAGAAACGTAAAAGATAAGCATGTAGGAATAATGCTGCCTGCTCTTCAGTCTACCACTTTGCTTGTTATTGCTTCGTACATGGCCGGAAAAATTCCGGTTATGCTTAACTGGACTGTCGGTAAAAAAATATTGGAACACAATATTGATACAGCATCGGTACGGAAAATTCTTACTGCAGGCTCCTTCATTGAAAAAATATCAGATCAATTACCTGAAGGTATAACAGAAAAACTAATATTTATAGAAAAAGAGATCTCCGCAATAAAACCAATACATAAGATAAAAGCACTTGTAATATCATATGCACCGAAGTTGTTTATTAAACACAAAAAAACAGATGAAACAGCAGTTATTTTGTTCACTTCCGGCAGCGAAACAATGCCCAAGGCAGTACCTCTAACGCACACAAACATCATTAACGATTTATGGGGAGTGCTTACAATGATAGAAGCTGACAACAATAAAATTTTTCTCGGAATACTTCCACCTTTTCACAGTTTTGGATTTACTGTAATTACAATTCTGCCATTGCTTACAGGAATAAAAACCGCTTACTCACCAAACCCCACTGACGGAAAAGAGGTTCTAAACATATTAAAACATACCGGTTGCAATATACTTGTTGTTACTCCTGGCTTCCTTAAACTAATGATGGCTCATGCCGCACCTTTTCATTTCAGCACTGTTGATTTTATCATATCGGGTGCCGAATCCTTGACAAAAAACACTTTGGAACAATTCCACAAACTTGCTCCTGAAGCCACTGTGCTTGAGGGATATGGAATTACCGAATGTGCCCCAGTTCTGACACTTAATCCAAGGGAGAGACAAAAACCAGGAAGTGTCGGGAAATTCCTTCCTGGCATTGAAGGTCTTATTGTGGATATCGACACCAACAGTCCGTTACCTTACGGAAAAGAAGGGATGATACTTGTAAGAGGCAAAAATGTTTTCAAAGGCTACCTGAACAGTAACCTTAACCCGTTCGTGGAACTTAACGGCAAGAAATACTACCGCACCGGCGACCTTGGATATATAGACAATGAAGGTTTTCTTTTTATTACAGGCAGGCTTAAGCGTTTTATCAAAATATCTGGAGAAATGATCAGCCTACCGTATATCGAAAAAATTCTGAACGAAAAATACGGTAATGAGGAAGGCAATGTTTTGGCAGTGGAAGGAACTGATAAAACCAATCCTCCCCAAATAGTATTGTTTACTACTATTGATATAGACAAAAAAGAGGCTCAGGAATATCTTCAGAAAAACGGAGTCGCTCCAATTGCTAAAATTACTGATATAGTTCACATTGATGAGATACCTGTTCTTGGCTCAGGAAAAACAGATTACAAAATATTAAAGAGAATGATTGAAGAGCAATAAAAAAAGAGACTGTCCTCTTCGCAGTGATGCAGACAGCCTCTAATAATCTTTTAACAATCTCTCTATTGGTAAATCTCTTTCTTTGCAGCTTTAAGTGTATTTATCAAAAGAGACGTAATAGTCATTGGTCCAACACCTCCGGGAACAGGAGATATATAGCTGCAATGTGGTGAAACATTATCGAAATCAACATCTCCTTTCAACTTCCATCCCGATTTTGTTTTGTCAGATTTAACACGGGTGGTTCCCACATCAAGTACTACAGCACCATCTTTAACCATATCCTGCTTGATAAATTCCGGCGAACCAATAGCAGCAATAAGAATATCGGCCTGAAGGCAGATCTCTTTTATATTGGGAGTACGGCTGTGACATACTGTAACTGTGGCATTGCCAGGATAACCCTTTTGTGACATCAGAATGCTCATTGGTCTGCCAACAATATTACTTCTTCCTACAACCACACAATGTTTTCCTTCCGTTTCTATCTCATATCTTTTCAGTAATTCCATAATTCCCTGTGGGGTGGCCGAAACGAATGCCGGCAATCCAATTGTCATACGGCCAACATTCTGGGGATGAAAACCATCAACATCCTTACGCGGATCAATTGTTTCAATCACCTTATCTTCGGATATATGTTTCGGCAAAGGCAGCTGAACTATGAAACCATCAATATCCGGATCGGCATTGAGTTCCCTTACTTTATCGAGCAGTTCCTCTTCTGTTACATCATCTTCGTATCTTATTAGTGACGATTTAAACCCAACCTCTTCGCAGGCACGCATTTTACCTTTAACATATGACTCACTGCCTCCGTCATGTCCTACAAGGACTGCGGCAAGATGAGGCCGCTTTCCTCCTTCTGCTAAAAGCTTTTTTACCTCATCCGCTATTTCCCTGCGAATAACTTTTGAAGTCTCTCTGCCGTCAATTAATTTCATAGTTGTATGGTTAAAGTGTTATTATCTTTTATATAGTTTCTTATAGTTAAACAACAGTTAATCTGCCAAATAGTTTATGGTAAGACAAAAAAGACTTAAACCGGCAAACCACCTGGCTAGCCACAGAGATAACCTATCTGCCAAAAGGCATATTTCCCATCATACGTGACATTTTTTTACGTCCGCCTGTGGTCATCATTCTCATCATTTTACGTGTATCTTCAAACTGTTTCATCAACCTATTAACATCCTGAATGGTTGAACCGCTACCCTTGGCAATTCTCTTGCGACGACTACCGTTTATAATGGCAGGATTATTTCGTTCTTCAGGAGTCATTGAGTGAATTATGGCTTCAATTCCTTTAAAAGCATCATCATCAAAATCCATATTTTTCATCACCTTGCCCATTCCCGGTATCATCGAAGCTAGTTCCTTTAGGTTACCCATCTTTTTTATCTGACTTATCTGCTTCAGAAAATCATCAAAATTGAACTGGTTCTTGGCAATCTTTTTTTGAAGTCGGCGTGCTTCCTCTTCGTCAAACTGCTCCTGAGCACGCTCAACCAGAGTAACAACATCACCCATACCAAGAATACGGTCGGCCATACGTGAAGGGTGGAAAACATCAAGAGCATCCAGCTTCTCACCTGTACCGATAAACTTAATCGGCTTATCTACAACACTTCTGATTGACAATGCTGCACCACCACGTGTATCACCATCAAGTTTTGTAAGAACAACTCCGTCGAAATTCAGACGCTCGTTGAATTCTTTGGCGGTATTTACAGCATCCTGACCTGTCATTGAATCGACTACAAACAATATCTCCGAAGGATTAACAGCCTTTTTTACAGCTTCAATCTCCTTCATCATTTGTTCATCAATAGCCAAACGACCCGCGGTATCAATAATAACAACATCATACCCTTTTTCTTTTGCATGCTTAATAGCATCCTTGGCTATCTTAACTGGATCTTTGCTCCCTTCTTCTGTATAAACGGGAACACCGATTTGCTCACCAAGAACCTGCAACTGGTTGATAGCTGCAGGACGATATACGTCACCGGCAACAAGCAAAGGACTCTTGCTACGTTTGGTTTTCAAAAGGTTTGCAAGCTTTCCCGAGAAGGTTGTTTTACCAGAACCCTGAAGACCTGCGATAAGAATTACAGCCGGCGATCCTTTCAGGTTTATATCTACCGACTCTCCTCCCATAAGCTCTGCAAGCTGGTCGTGAATGATTTTAACTATCATCTGTCCCGGCTTAACAGCGGTAAGCACCTTTTGTCCGGTTGCTTCTTCCCGTACTTTATCTATAAATTGTTTGGCTGTTTTATAATTGACGTCGGCATCGAGTAATGCACGGCGAACATCTTTTAAAGTTTCTGCTACATTCAGTTCGGTAATTTTACCTTCACCTTTAAGTAATTTAAACGAACGTTCCAGCCTGTCACTTAAATTTTCAAACATCTTTCTTACGTTTTTAATTTTGCTGCAAAAATATAAAATTATTACCCCCTAATAAGCATAAAATTCTTTTTTTTCCAACTATTTTCAACATCGGAAAAGTATTATCAGAAACTTTTTAATTTCCGTTTTAACAGAATATCCGGAATTATACTTTTTCTTTACCCGTAAACAATGTTACAACTTCCTTTTGCACCAATTCATTTGTACATAAAACACCCAGACCTGAATATAATTTATGCATTCAACAAAACGGCACCGGTTCCTGGCCGTGTATTCAAAGTAACTTTACCATTTATTACTTTCATTCCTTCAAACGGGTCATTACTAATTAACAGGTTTCCGTCCAGATCGGCCCAGTCGGCAAGAGGCGATAACTGTGCTGCAGCAGATACTGCACATGATGTTTCCGTCATACACCCTATCATTACTTTCATATCAAGAGCTCTGGCCACAGTAATCATTTTATGAGCTTCTCTCAATCCGGTACTTTTCATCAGTTTTATATTAACTCCCGAATAAACACCATGAAACCTTACAACATCGTGCAGCCGCTGAAATGCTTCATCTGCCATTACCGGAAGCGGACTTCTTTGTGTAAGCCATGCAGTATCGTCAATTCTCTCTTTTGGCAATGGTTGCTCCACAAACACAACTCCCTGTTCTTTAAGCCAGAATATCATATCCAATGCCTTTCCCCTGTCTGTCCAGCCCTGATTCACATCTACATACAAAGGCACATCAGTAACCGATCGCACGGCATTTATCATTTCTTTATCATTTCCCCTGCCAATCTTAACTTTTAAAACTTTAAATCCTTCTGCCTCTCTGGTCTTAAGTTTAACCATATCGGGTGTGTCAATTCCGATGGTAAAGGACGTATAAGGGGTTTCATCGGGATTCAATCCCCACAAACGGTAAAGCGGCTGTTTCACAATCTTACCTATTAAATCGTGTAGAGCGATATCTATACTAGCCTTTGCTGCCCTGTTACCTTTTGCCACTGAATCAACATAATCCAGAATTTCATCAATCCGGAACGGATCGTTAAATTGTTCAAGCTGCAATTTTGAAAGAAACAACATTACCGACTCCTGCGTTTCGCCCAGATACGGAGGCAGTGATGCTTCGCCATATCCTGTGATGCCGTCATACACTAACCTGGTCAATACAACAGGAGTAGTATTGCGGGAGCCTTCAGCAACCGTAAAAGTATGAATCAGTTTCAACTCATACGGTTCATAAAAAAGCTTTAAGCCCGGTCCTTTACCAGCTTTACTACTAATTTGTCCCGAATTGACATTGGACATAAAAATACCGGCCGTTGTTACTCCGGCTGTTTTCATGAATTTTCGTCTGTTTATTTTCATAATCGTTATAAATATGAAATATAAAATTAAAAAGATTAGGCAAATCATTCATATCAATACCTGTAAAATCAATTAACTTTATGAACTTCCACATAATATTATTACTTTTTTTATAAATTAATCAGCATGTACCTGTAACACAAACCGACAACTGACCACAGATGATACAAATATCATGGATTTATATCTACATAGCTGAACGCCGCTACTTATATCAACGCTTCGGTAAAGTGGAACAGGGAGCTTAAACAAACTAATATTATCAGAAAATACTGAAAATGGCCATATTAACACATACATTATCCGGCATTGCAGTAGGAACAGTTATGGCTACATTCTCAAAAGGAAAAACAAAGAGTAAACTTTTCATTGCTGCCACAGGAGGACTGGGGGGTATTTTTCCCGATCTTGATGTAATTAGTCTATGGTCAGGATTCGACAAAACTATCGGAAAAATTTTTAATCTGTCACATAACGGCAGAGATATATTTTCAGAACAATTCTGGTATTCCCATCACGGCATACTTCATTCTGTTACCGGAATTTTATTTGTTGCATCAATAATATCTGTTTTATTTTTTATTATATCAAAAAACCTCAAACCAAGCAGTTTACATAAACATAATCATTTTTTTAATTCTCACATTCTGTATTTCATAGCATTTTTTTCAGGTGCAATTATTCATATTATTGAAGACATGCCGACTCCCGGCGGCCCATGGGGTGGTGTCATGTTATTTTTCCCATACACAAAACATTTTGGTGGAACAGGAAATATCTGGTGGTGGAATAACTACGATATTTTTATTGTAGCTTTAACCGTTGTTTTTATAAACATTACATTGTTGCTTATTTACAATAAATCAAGACCGGCAATCCGACACATAACAGTCCTCATTTTATTTGTTGGAATTTCAATTGTTTATCATCAAATTAATATCAGAAGTTATAATTTCAACAAAAAAGACGGAATAAACAGAGAAGAAGTTTCAAAAGAGATTCAAAGAAGAATACTTGGAGACGAAATTTATAACATGATGATAAAATTCGACAATATGATAAAAGTAAATTTTTAATTACAGTTATATTTAATTAAACATCTCAATATAAAGCAGGTACTCTCTTAAATACGAAGGTATATCAATCAGGCATTGTTTTTTTTATACCAACCAGGTAAAAAGCCACACTTCCTCTCTAAATTATTTTTTATTTTTACAGGTTTAAAAACACAATAAGCCTTTCGTAAAATCTGCAGATGGAAAAACTTATTATTGTTATAACAAATAAAAACAAACTGGGGAATATTCTTATTCCGTACATTGCCGAATTCACAGAAAAGACATCCATAAATTTGGTGGAGCAAGCGGTTCCCGAACTGATAACACGAAATGAATATTCATTTACAGAGGATGAAAAAGTTCTCATAAAAAAACTATACGAAATAAATGAAAAAAACATATTCAGAATATTTTCAAGAGAAAAAACATTAAAACAATTCCATGACAAGCTCAAACCTGAATTTGTATTAACCCATATACGTCCCTATATTGAAAAGTACATCTACAGTATAATTAAAGACCTTAAAAATAGCGACATTCCCATTTATTACAAAGACCCGAATTACAGCAACATATACGAAACCGACATCATTGATTTCCATAAAAAGCCGGCAAAAGCTCTTTTCTCTTTCAACCTAACCGGAGACTCTTTAAATTATTCTCTGAAAATTTCGATTGATGATAAAACAATCAATTTAAAGAACAAAGATATAATCGAGCTTTCGGTTAATCCGGCCGTTCTTCTGATTTCTAATCAGCTATACTGGTTCGAAAATATTGACACAAAAAAATTCAAACCTTTTTTGGTAAAAGATTCTGTCATAATTCCTGAAAGAAGTATCGACAGTTATATGGATTCTTTTGTAAAGAAGAATATTGCTGAGCATAATGTTATTGCTGAAGGTTTTGACATAACAGAAAAAAAGGTTGAACCGGAAATATTTTTGTCCCTGGAAAATGACCTTGCTCTACAGCCTGTTTTAATTCTTAAATTTAATTATGACGGCACTCTTTTTACAGGAAACAAATCGACAAAATATTTTATCAAACACGAAAAAAAAGAAGGCCGGCATTTATTCACCAAGCTTATCAGAAATTCTGACAAGGAACGGGAGATTACTGAAACATTAAAAAACCTGGGGCTAAAAGAACAAAACAATGATTCATTTTTTACAACTGGTTCCGGCGAACCGGACATATACTCATTAATATCCTGGCTGAATGAGAATCACGAAAAACTGAGAAACCTGAACATCAACATAGTACAAGGAACCGACAGAATATCATACTACACAGGAAGTATAAAACATAAATTTGAAGTAACAGAAGAAAAGGACTGGTTTGATATTAAATCGGTCGTCATAACAGATAATTTCTCTATTCCGTTTTACAAATTCAGAAAAAACATTATTGATAAAAACCCGGAATATAAACTTCCCGACAACACAATATTCATAATACCCCGGGAATGGTTTACTCTTTACTCCGAAATACTGTATCACAGCACTGTTGAAGAGAAAACTTTAAAACTCAACAAAGTATTTTTCAATCTTCTTAATTTTGACAAGACTCCCGATGAGTCAAAATATCTTAAAAGGCTAACTGATTTTATAGATAGTATTAATTCCGAAGCGGATATTCCGTCGACGGTAAAAGCAGGATTAAGGCCTTATCAGAAAGCCGGATACTCATGGTTATATATGCTGTATCAGAATAAATTCGGTGGAATCCTTGCTGACGACATGGGACTTGGTAAAACATTACAAACCCTTACGCTTCTGGCCCGAATCTATACTGAACACCAAAAAGAAAACAGCCCCGGAATACCCGATAATGTACAACTTGATCTTTTCGACGATTCGGCAAGCAAATTCAACAAATCAGGAGAGCCGGCATCTTTAATTGTTATGCCAACATCTCTTATTCACAACTGGTATAACGAAATAAGAAAGTTTGTACCCTCATTTAAAGTTTACATATATGCAGGCGGCAATCGTTTAAAAACAAAAGATATCGGAAAAATCCTGCGGCATTATCATATTGTTCTTACCACATACGGCATTGTTCGTAACGACATTGAATACCTTAAAACATACAAATTTCATCATCTGATACTCGACGAAAGTCAATATATAAAAAATCCCGGGTCAAAAACCTACAAAGCAATTTCCGAGTTAAACACAAAATACAGAATGGTACTTACCGGTACGCCTATTGAAAATTCATTATCAGATCTATGGGCACAAATGAATTTCGTAAACCCCGGACTGCTCGGCAACTTCAATTATTTTAAAAAACAATTCAATACTCCTATTACCAAACACAAAAACGAAGACGTTGAAAATAAGCTACAACGTCTGATATCTCCTTTCATATTGAGACGTACAAAAGAGATGGTTGCAAAAGACCTGCCTCCTGTTACCGAACAAACAGTTTATTGCGATATGACACCCGAGCAACACAGCTTTTATGTACGCGAAAAATCAGGTGTCAGAAATGAACTTCTGAAAATATTCGACAGCCCCAGTAAAAACTCTGTTTTAATGCTTCAGGCTCTGACCAGACTCCGTCAAATTGCAAATCATCCGGCACTTATTGACAGCTCATATTCAGGGACCTCCGGGAAATTTGAACAAATAATGACGGGGATAGAAGATATAATCTCGGAAAAACATAAAGTACTGGTATTCTCTTCTTTTGTAAAAAACCTGGAAATATTTGAGGAGCAGCTTATAAACAAAAATATAAGATATTCAAAACTTACAGGAGCAACGTCAAACAGAGAAAAAGTAATAAACGAATTCAAGAAAGATGACGACCGGAGAATATTTCTTATTTCGTTAAAAGCCGGAGGTGTTGGGCTTAATCTGGAGGTTGCCGATTATGTGTTTATTCTCGATCCATGGTGGAATCCTGCATCAGAACTACAGGCAATAAGCAGAGCTCACCGTATAGGACAAACAAAAAATGTTTTTGTATACAAATTCATATCCGTTGATACCATTGAAGAAAAAATATCAGACCTGCAAAAGAAAAAACAGGAACTTGCCGACACCTTTATTTCTGCCGAAAACCTGTTAAAAAAGCTTACAAAAGAAGAGTTCAAAAAACTCTTATCGTAAAATTTGTTAGTTTTGAAGTATAATTGAATAAACTGAAACAAAAACTTTACACTATGAGATTTTTATTAATCATATCTGTTTTATCTTTAATATCCTTTACATCTATTTCTGCCCAGGAAGAAACAACAACCAAAAGACTTACTCAAATCAGAAAGGTTAGTGCTTTTGACAAGGTAAAAGCCACAAAAGGTATAAATGTGACACTTGTTGAGGGTTCCAGAGAACAGGTTGAAGTCCTTATTGAAAACGGCTCCCCCAATGATGTGATAACTGAAGTCAAGGATATGCAACTGACCGTAAAAATGAAAACTAAAATTTATAAAGACGTTGCAGTACAGGTGTATGTTACTTATGTTACACTGCATGAACTTAAAGCAGGTTCCGGAGCAACAATCGATGCTGAAAATCCTGTTGCTGCCGACAGGCTGTTACTCGATGGCGGTACTGACTCTAAAATCATTCTTGAAATTGATGCCAACGCTATTGAAGCCGAAGTTTCGGCAGGCAGAATGGAAATATCGGGTACTACAAAATCACAACTTGTAAAAGCAAATACCGGAGGAAAATATCTGGCATTCGACCTTGAAAGTGAAAATGCAAATGTAAAAGCAAACACCACCGGACGTATTGAAATCACAGTTACAAAAAATTTGAATGCAACAGCCTCGAACGGAGGTAACATAATATATAAAGGGAACCCACCTAAAGTAACAAAAAGAATATCAATGGGCGGAAAAATCGAACCTGCTGAATAAACAAAATGTTTAACTTCAAATGAAATATTATGCCTGACAGAGAAGAAGCTTTAAAACTATTTAAAAAATATAATCAATCAGAGAGTCTTACCAAACATGCATTCGCTGTTGAAGCTGTCATGCGACACTTTGCCGAAAAGTTTAACGAGGATAAAGACAAATGGGGAGTAATAGGCCTGATACATGATCTTGATTACGAACAGTATCCTGATCAACACTGTACCATGACCGAAAAAATACTAAAAGAAGAAGGCTGGCCCGATGATTACATCCACGCTGTAATGAGTCATGCATGGGGTATCTGTACCGACGTGGAACCGGAACATATAATGGAAAAGGTTTTGTTTGCCACTGATGAACTTACCGGGCTTGTAACTACCGCTGTACTGGTTCGTCCGGATAAAGACATTAACACACTGACGGTAAAATCGGTAAAGAAAAAATGGAAAGACAAAAGATTTGCTGCTAAAATCGACAGAAGCATTATTCAAAAAGGTGCCGAAATGCTCGAAATGCCCGTTGAAGAACTTATTGAAGAAACTATAAAAGGAATGCAGGTTGTTGCTAACGAATTAGGCCTAGATGGTAAAAAAGATTAACAGGAAAAAATTAAACAACTCAAACCCTCTGCCAAAACGGAGGGTTTGTTATATAACATTGACCTCTTTCTCGAGCCGGATACCGAATTTTTCATTGATATCGTTTTCAATAGCTTCAGCAAGCCGGAGAATATCATTTCCTGTGGCTCCACCAAGATTTACAAGAACTAATGCCTGACGCGGATTAACTCCTGCCCTTCCCATATTTTTGCCTTTCCATCCTGCCTTGTCAATAAGCCATCCGGCAGGAACCTTAATCATTCCATATTCCGATTTATATCCTGGCATGGATGGATATTTTAATTTAAGCTCATTAAAATGTTCAGCAGTAATTTCAGGATTTTTAAAAAAGCTGCCGGCATTTCCGGTCTCCCCGGGATCAGGTAGTTTGCTGCGCCTTATCTCAACAATTGCTTTTCGCACCGAATAAATATCATCACTTCCATATTCTTCAAGCTTCTTTTTTATGTCCCCATAATCAATATTTAATTTCGCATTTTTATAAAGCCTGAACAGAACAGAAGTAATTACCACTTTTCCTTTCAATGATTTTTTAAAAATACTTGCCCTATAACCAAACCTGCACTGTTCCTTGTTAAACACAAAACTATCTCCGCTGTCAACATACACCCCCTTAACCTCCTGAATCACATTAGCTGCTTCGGCTCCATATGCACCTATATTCTGTACCGGAGCTGCTCCCACCGTACCCGGAATCAACGATAAATTTTCGACACCGTAGTACTCTTTACCTACACAAAACTCAACAAAATCATCCCATATTACGCCGGCCCCTGCTTCCGCATACACAAACTCATCGTTTTCTTCCCTTATCTCTATATACTTAATTACAGGGCTTAAAACCTCTCCATTAAAATCTTTTGTAAACAACACATTGCTGCCACCTCCAAGCACCAATATGGGAAGTCCGTTATCATCCCGGTGATTAAAATGGTAGATTAAATCCTGAACCCTGGTAACTTCCACAAATTTTGAGGCACTAATATCAATATTAAATGTATTATGGTTTTTGAGAGAATAATTATTTAGAACTGTTATCATAAATTTTCAGTACGAATGTTAAAAAAAAGAAAATTAATCTGTGATTTTTTTATTATTTACATAATAATCTGAAACCTAACCCAAAGCCTTTAATAATAATTCACAATCAAACAACTAATTTGAGTTTAAAACCTTTCAATGAATAAAAATAAGTACTATTTTTGAAACAATAACAATTGCATCAAAAGAAATAGAAAACAATGGGAAAAGAAGAAAATATTCTGATAAAAAGCATACGTGATTATTTGTACAAGTCAGGATGTGATGAAGTTGATGCGAATAAAATTGCAGAAGAACTAAAAGTTCCGCTGAAGGATATTCTTTCAATTGCCAAAACGCCACAGGAACTTGTATCAAAGGTTTTCAACCATGAGCTGACAGAACTGGCCTCAATACTTAATGAATACAATTTCGAACAACAGAATGCTATCGACACTTTTATTATCATAGGTCAGGAGGTATTTAAACGTTTTCATGATGTCAATCCTGTTATCACATATCATTTGAAACAAAACTTCCCGCAACAATACGAAGAGCACCTTCAAAACAAATTATTTTTTTTGAAGAAACTGGTAATTGACAATCTGAAACGAGGTCAGTCTCAGGGTATCTATAAAAAAGACATTAACTTAGAGTTGCTTAATAAAAAAGTTGAAGATAAAGTATCTAAAATTCACGGTCATGATTTGTTAAGCACCGGAAAACTTACATTTGACATAATTTTTAATGACCTCATTGAGGAGTTCATTAAAGAGGTGTCTGAGGAAGACGGGTGGAAATACTATGTTAACCGCAAACACCTGGTCGAAGCATTGGACTTCAACAGATAACAATTTTAATCAAACTAATAATTATTATGATGAAACTACAAACGTTTATCAGTATCTTTTTTATTGCTGTTTTAATAAGTTCATGTTCTTCTTTAAAAAAACCATCAAGTTCCAGCTTTGATGACAGTGATTCTCCTTATGTCACAGATGAACTCAAGCCTAAAGTTAAGCCTGAAGTGAAAAAAATTGTTGTTAAGGAGGAAAAAGTAAAAATGTTGGAGATCGAAAAGGAACAGTTCAAATACTATGTAATCATTGGTTCATTCAGGATTCTGGATAATGCAAAAAACTACAAACAACAACTTATAAAAGAGGGATTTACCCCTGTTCTCATGGAGAATGAAAACGGATTGTACCGTGTATCTGTAGCTGCATACAATGACGAACAGGCTGCAAGAAACAAGATTGCAGAGATTCGTTCAAAATATGAAAAATACAGTGATGTCTGGTTACTCATACGTAAATATTAAAAGATATCATTATATTTGCGCACTCAAATACCTAATAAAACAATAAACAACTATGTATAAAGAAGTTAAACTATCTGAAAAGATATATTATATCGGCGTAAATGATCGCAGAACATCTTTGTTCGAAAATATGTGGCCATTGGACAGAGGCATCTCATATAATTCCTTCCTCATAAATGATGATAAAATTGCCATCATCGATACTGTAGAAGCAGGATTCTTTGAAAAATGGCTCGATAAAGTAAGAACCATCATTAAGGATCGTCCTATTGATTACATTATCGTAAATCATATGGAACCAGATCATTCTTCGGCAATACGTTTTATTACCGAACTGTATCCTGATGTAAAAATAGTAGGAAACAGAAAAACAACTCCAATGCTTGAAGGTTACTACGGTATAACAAAAAATGTAACAGAGGTTAAAGAAGGTGATGTTATAGAACTTGGTACCACAAGCCTGAGCTTCCATCCTATTCCAATGGTTCATTGGCCCGAATCAATGGTTTGTTTCGAACAATCATCGGGAATATTATTTTCGACCGATGCATTTGGCAGTTACGGAACACTTGACGGAGGCGTATTTGATGATGAAATGGATTTTGAATATTTCAGAGACGAGATGCGCCGGTATTATTCGAATATTGTCGGAAAATACGGTAACCCTGTACAAAAAGCCCTTTCAAAACTAAGTGCATTAGACATTAAACTCATTGCTCCTGCCCATGGCCCGTTGATTAGAAAGAATATTAAAGATGTTATCGCCCGTCATGATCGCTGGAGTAAACATGAAACAGAAAAAGGAGTTGTTATAGCATATGCCTCAATGTATGGCAATACAGAAGTTTTAGCTGAGGTTACAGCCCGTTCACTTGCTGAAAATGGTATCGAACGAATCAGAATGTATGACGTAAGTAAAACTCATATTTCATATATCATTTCAGATGTATTTAAATACAGAGGGTTTATTATGGCCAGTCCTACTTACAGTAACGAACTTCACCCGAACATGGAAGCCCTTGTTATGAAATTGCAGCACATGGGATTTAAGAATCATTTGTTTGGAGTAATAGGATCATATACATGGGGAGGAGTGGCAGCTAAAAAGTTACTTGAAGCCGGTCAGAACCTGAACTGGGAATTGGTTGGAACTCCTATCGAACAAAAATATTCAATAAAGGAAGAATCTTTCAATGCCTGTATTAAGCTTGGAGAAGAGATGGCAAAGAGATTAAAAGAATAATTAAACGATATAAAGAGATTGAGGCTGTCTAAAAAGAACAGAAATAAAAGAAATCTCACACAAAGGCGCTGAGATTGCAAAGTTAAATATCTGATTAGCAACGCTAATTTTTCTTTGTGTCTTTGCGCCTTTGCGAGAAATCTCACTTTTTAGACGGCTTCAATCTCTTTTTTTATTTTTTATAATACTTTAAAGCTTCCGGCATAAATTCTTTCAGATTTTTAATACGAGTTTCATCAGCAGGGTGAGTACTTAGAAATTCTGGTGGTTTTTGTCCTCCGCTTTTTGCCATTCTGCTCCAGAATGAAATAGCTTCTTCAGGATTATAACCAGCCATAGCCATAAATATAAGGCCCAATTTATCAGCCTCTGTTTCATGCATACGAGAATACGGAAGTACAACTCCCACCTGTGTTCCTATACCATATGCCTGTAAAAACAACATTTTTGTTTCTTCTGGTTTCTTCTCAAGAGCAACCGACAAAGCCATACCACCAAGCTGAACAGCCATTTCCTGGCTCATTCGTTCATTGCCGTGACGGGCAACTGCATGAGCAATTTCATGTCCCATAACTACTGCCAGCCCTGCTTCTGTTTTTGTATAAGGTAACAAGCCTGTATACACAACTACCTTTCCACCAGGCATACACCAGGCATTTGGAACATCTTCTTCAACCAGATTAAACTCCCATTCGTAATTCTTTATTCGGTTTTCCATGCCTTTTTCTTTCATAAACTTTGTTACCGCATTAGCAATGTTCTGTCCTACTCTTTTTACCATTGCAGTGCTTTTGGCATCGGTGGAAAGCTTATGTTCTTTCAGAAACTGATCGTAGTTAGTAAGGCTCATCGCCAGCATCTCGTTATCAGGAATAAGGTGTAATTGTTTTCTTCCTGTAATCGGAACTGTTGAACAGGCCGAAACAATAAAAACAATTAACAAAAAAAACACCTTCAGTGAATTTATATTTTCCATATTAAATATTTTTATACTGTATATTTATAAAATAAATTAGTGGGGATGTAAAATTATGAAAATTGCGCCTAAGAAATGAATATTATAACTAAAAATCATATCAAGCTGCATTTTACCGTTATATTGCTGGGCTTTACGGCCATACTCGGCAAGCTGATATCTCTAAATGCTATAGATATGATATGGTATCGTATGTTCATTGCAGCATTCTTTCTATTGATTTACATTATAATAAATAAACTACCACTTTTATATTCATTCGAAACAATCATAAAACTGACCGGAGTAGGACTTATTATTGCTATACACTGGATAACATTCTTTCATAGTATAAAAATTTCTAACGTATCGGTAACATTAGGCAGTTTTGCATCTTTTGCATTTTTCACCAGCATACTTGAACCTGTTATTCTTCGCCGAAAGTTTAAATTAATCGAGCTTGTACTCGGGATTGTGGTAATGCTTGGTTTGTATTTAATATTCAGATTTGAATTCCGGTATAAAACAGGTATTATATATTCACTTATCTCGGCATTACTAGCCGCTCTTTTTACCGTATTCAACAAGAAATTTATTGTAAAGCACAATCCCATTTCAATTAGTTTTTATGAAATGGTAAGCGGTTTTTTCTGGATAACTATATATCTTGCATTATCGGGTAAATTCTCAAATGGTATAACTTTACCTGAAAACACAGATTGGATATGGCTTTTAATTTTAGCTGTTGTTTGCACTTCATATGCATTTGTAGTATCAGTTGAAGTTATGAAAGTTTTATCGGCATACAATGTCTCTCTTGCTGTAAATATGGAGCCTGTATATGGTATTATTTTAGCAAGCATAATCTTCAAAGAAGATAAATTTATGTCTCCCGGATTTTATGCAGGAACTGCAATAATTATACTTACAGTATTTCTGTTTTCTTATATAAATTATAAAAAAGCACCTCTTAATTCACCTTAGTTTATTAACAACGATTTTTGCTGCTTTCTGCAAAAGCACGTTTGCATGACGAATTGCATATTCCTCAGTCACATTTAAATCTCTTACTATCGAAATAAGATAATCGAAAAAGTGTGACACAGCACCATCAGTCTTACCACAAATACCTATTGTGGTTTTGCCAGCCTCTTTTGCCTGTTTGGCTATTAGTCCGGGAATCTTGCCCATCAGTGTCTGATGATCTATACTTCCCTCTCCCGTGATTACAATTCCGGAATCTGAGATTTTTTCAGCCAGACGAAGATATTCAAAAAACCATCTGCTTCCACTCGTAACTTTACAATTCGAAAAGCTGAACAAAGGTAGTCCCGCTCCTCCCGCAGCTCCAAGCCCAACAACATTTTTCACAGGTCTGCCCGATGTCTTTTCCAATAATTCAACCCAATTATTCATTCTTTCATTAAAAAAAAACAAATCATTCTTTTCAATCCCCTTTTGAGGACCATATATATTAACAGCACCGTTTTTTCCTAAAATAACATTTTTTACATCTACTATTAATTCCACTTCTAAACGGGAGAGTAAACTCTCTACACCATTCCATTCTATTCTATCATAAGACAACAGAGGATTGTTTTTTAATGCATTAATTTTAACATTTCCAGAATAAAACTCAACTCCCAGTGCAGCCATAAAACCGGTTCCGCCATCAACAGTAGCACTGCCACCAAGAAAATATTTAATTTTTTTTATTCCGGCATCAACTATATACTTAAAAACAACCCCTGTTCCATAGGTAGAAGAAACAAGCGGATTAAGCAAATTTTTATTTAAATTCTGAATTCCCGAAGCCGTTGAAACAGATAAACAAGCTTCATCTCCGCACAAAAGATATGCAGCTTCTGTATCTCGTCCCTGCGCATTATACGTTTCAAGTTTAATTGAATCTGTATTTTTATTAGCAGATAAAATTTCAAGCACTCCATCTCCCCCATCAGATACCGGAATCGGAACAACATCATATCCGTTCTTAGCAAACTCTTCTGCAACAATTCTTGTAGCTTCAGATGCAGATAAAGAGCCTTTAAACGAATCCAGTGCGATTAAAACATTCATACAAACAAGATGTGATTATTTCCAAACCGCTTTTATACTTGTATTAGGGAAAAACGGATTTCTTATTATAGCAGTATAGTCACGGTAGTAATAATCTCTCAGTTCAATAAATGGTTTGCTCAGGCTCAACTTCTTATTTCCTCTGAACCATGTAATTATATTTGTTTTATCCATTACGTCAGAAACATATACAGCATTCATTCCCTGATCATATTCCAGATAATATGTTATATCCTGATTGGATGTGATTAGTTTTCCTAATTTCTTAGGAAGATGATAGAGCAATGGTGTAAGGTTCTCGAACTTTAACATATTATGAGAAAGATCAAAAACTTTCAGTTTTTGACACATAGAGAAATTAACATCTACATATTTCAGGTGATTATTTGACAGATTAACGTATTCAAGTTCAGGAAAAATATTTGTAATTGAAACTGAATCAAGCTTGTTATATGACAGATTTATACTTCGCAGCGAAATTGAATCCTTAAACTGTGGTTTAAAACTCAACAAGTTATTATTTTTCAAGTTCAACTCCTGAAGATGAATCAGATTATTCAAAGAGTAATCAAACATTTTCAAGACGTTTCCTTCTAAATCGAGCCTAACTAGAGAAGAGGGCAAAGGTTCTTCTGAAATAAATCCAAGTACGTTATTATCAGGCAAACTCAGCTCTTTTAATTTTGTAAGGTTTTTTACCGAAACCGGTAGATAACCGTTCAGATTATTATTTCTGATATCTATACCTATAACATGTCCTCTTTTATCAAGCTTAATCCCGTATATTTCATTAAACACCCTCTCAGTATGCTTATATTTCTCCAACTGTTCCCAACCATCATTACAATACCATTTATTCCAGTTAAAACGTTCCTTAAACTCATTTAAAACATTTATTTCATGTTTGGGAATCTTCATATTAACAAACAGTCTGAAATTATAAACAAGTCCCGGCAACTCTTCGTTAGTCATCTCACAATCAACCACGCCTTTGGTTCTTTTATCCAGAATTAGCTGATTTGTTGACGGACTTTGTCCTACCTCTTTTCCGTTAAGCTTCCATTTATAATCCATGTCTTCTATCGTGGCAGTAATTGTAAGTACCGGCTGTTTAAACTTAGCCCTTTTCCAGCTAAAATGAGATGCTATTTTCTGATTGTAATAATTGAAATATGCGACCTTATCTTTTAACTTCCGTGAAATTGCAATAAGATCGTGTGGAAGAATACGATTTTTATTTAATGTAACAGTATCGATTAATGCATCATCATTAAAACTTAATGAAATATTACTTATGAAGTTATTATTCAAAAATAGTTTTTTAAGTTCCGGATTCCAGCTAAAGTCAAGATTTATATCCTTTAAACTGTTATTTCTTAGATCAACAGTATTAAGTGAAGTACAACCGTCAAAATCGAGATAAGCCCTGTCTATGAGATTATTTGATGCATCAAAATCAGAAAAAAACCAACAGTGGTTGAAATCAGCCTTTAACAATCCTATTCTATTATCAGACAGATCAACTTTTTTAATGTAAAAACTATTTGAAAAATCACCTACAAAAAAGAACAAAGAGTTGTGTGAAACATCCAAAACCTCAAGGTTATATAAATTCTCAATATCTATATCAAATTGTATCAGGTTGTTATTGTTCAGTTTCAGCTCGGCTATTGAGAAACAATGAGATATCTTATTATCAAAATAATTAATATTATTATGACTTAAATCAAGAATCTTAAGATTGCTCAGATTATTAAAATTAAAAGGAATAACCGTTATCTTATTATAAGAAAGGTTTAGACTCTCAAGGTTTTTAAAATTTTCCAGTGAAGTATAAATGATGGCTATCCGATTATGACTTAAATCAATTTCTTTAATAAATCTGCAACTATCAATATTTATATCAAATGTTGAAAACTCATTATTGTCAAGGTAAAGATATCTAAGTCGTTTACAAACATTCAGGTTTGTTTCCAGGTTTCTGAGTCTGTTTTCGCCAAGGTCGAGCAGAACCAGATTGTCATTATTTCTCAGACTGTGGTTAAATCTTGTAAGATAATTACCTCTTAATATTAATCCCCGAATCTGCGGAAAAAGGTTTAAACTTATACTAAGTGATATAATATTATTAAAACTAAGATCCAGGTACCTTATATTAAAACCATTTATTTTATAATCATCAAAATAATCCAGCTTATTATGGCTGAGGTTCAGATATCTCAGGTTACTGTTTGCTCTTAAATCTACATCAAAACTGGTAAGTTCATTTCCCGAAACATTCAGATATACAAGGTTATGACAATTATATAATTTAACATCAAATTCTTTTAGTTTATTATTACTTAAATTCAGATGTCTTAACTCCTGTTGGTTCAGCAGATCAACATTAAACGATTCCAGGTTATTATATGAAAGTTCAAGCATATTAAGATCCGTACACTGAAACAGTTTCTCATTAAATACTTCAAGTTGATTATGACTGATATCAAGTTCTTTAAGATTCCAGTTGTTATAAAATCCGAATGAAATACTGGTTATTTTGTTATAACTTAAGTCGACTTTGGAAATATATTTAAACTTTGAAAAATCCTGGTTGAATGCTTTTAATCTGTTATGCGAAAGATCCAGTTCTTTCAGTGACCTGCAACTACTTAAATCTGCATCAAATTCCTCAATTTCATTATTGGAAAGAACTATTATACTAAGGTATTTATGATTAGTCAGCCTGGGTTTAAACTCTTTTAAATGGTTATTCCCCATAAACAGTTTCTGAAGTTTTATATTTTTATCTAAATCAGAATCAAAACTTTTAAGCAGATTATTGGATAAATTTAATACTTCCAGTTCTGTACAATGGGACAAATCTACATCAAACGAAAAAAGATTA
>JAADEM010000166.1 GCA_013153405.1 Chlorobiota bacterium | reverse complement strand
CAATAAATGGCAGAAAAAAAGCAGAAAGTTTTGATTGGGATAAAATAAAGTTGTTATGGAAAGATTTATTAAAAGAAACTGAGTAAAATGGGATTTTATGGTAAAATATTAAGCAATATTTTATTGCCATTGGGAGATATGTTATTTGGCACCCGGGTTATGAATGAATTGAATACCTTAAGAAAGGTGGTTCAATATTCAGATAAGAAAATATCAGAACTTCAGGGGGATAAAATTTCAAAGTTATTAAATTATTGTAATGAAAATATCCCATATTATAAAGAGATGAATATAAAGCTGGAAGGTAATCCTTTTTCAGATATAAAAAAGTTTCCGATTCTGGAAAAAGAGTATATAAGAAAATATACGGAAAAGTTGGTGTTTAAAAAGAATTTATCAAAACTGATTCCTCAGTCAAGCAGTGGGAGTACAGGGAAACAAACAAGAGTTTACTGGTCTGAAAAAGAACAGGATATTCATCGGGCAACTCAGTTGTTATGGTGGGAGTGGGCAGGTTATGACTTAGGAGATCCGATTTTACAAACCGGAATTACCCCGGATAGGAATTTTGTAAAGAAAGTAAAGGACATTTTATTCAGGACAACATATATTCCTGCTTTTTCTATTGATGAGGAAACAATAACATCAATATTGAATAATGTTTCAGGGGGAAAAAATATTCTGGCCGGATATGCATCGTCATTATATGTATTTTCACAGATAGCAGAAAAGCATCATATAGACATAAAGTTTAAAACAGCTATATCCTGGGGGGATAAGTTATTTGACCACTATCGTGATAATATAGAACGGGTATTCAGATGTAAGGTTTACGAGACTTATGGTTCTGGTGAAGGATTCATGATAGCAGCTCAGAAAGATCTTGAAATGATGTATATTATGCAACCCAATGTTTATGTAGAGATTGTTGATGATGATGGTAATGAAGTTACTGATGGAGAACTTGGGCATGTAATTGTTACAAATCTTAACGGATTTGCTATGCCTTTGATAAGGTACCGTATTGGTGATTTAGCTGTTAAATTACCTAAAAAAGATTATCCTTCAGGACGAGAGTTACAATTGTCTATACTAAAAAGGGTAATCGGAAGAGATACAGATATCATTAAAACACGTAAAGGTGCATCTATGGTTGTTCACTCTTTTACGGGCATTTTTGAACATTATCAAAGTATTAAGCAATTTTGTGTTATTCAGGATAACCTTGATAGTATTACTATTGAATATATTCCGGATGTTAACTTTAAAGGAACTGAATTGCCAGAAATAAGAAGTAAAATACATAAAAGCCTTAAAGATAACGATTTCAGGGTCGAATTTAAAGAGGTTGGCAAAATAAACGCCACACCATCAGGAAAACCACAAATTATTATTTCTAAATTAAAAGATAAAGAATAGGTGCGTATACTTCTATTTTATCAGTATTTCGGTACACCCAATGGTAAATGGAGTACACGGGTTTATGAGATGACCCGCCGTTGGGTGAAAAAAGGATATAAAGTGACGGTTGTTACCTCACCGTACGAAAAATCGGATATTACTGCGGTTAAGAGAGTCGAAAGGCAGAATGTTGAAGGGATTGATCTTATTGTAATTAATTTTCCCGATTCGAACCGTTATTCAAAAGTTAAGCGAATTGGTAATTTTATTGCATTTTCATTATTATCGGTATGGTATGCATTAAAAGAGCCGTGTGATGTGGTTATTGCCAGTTCTGGTCCCATAACAGTAGGTGTCCCTGCTTTAATTGCAAAATGGATAAGAAGAAAACCATTTTTATTTGAGGTCCGTGATTTATGGCCTCAGGGTGCAGTTTCATTAAACATTCTGACAAACAAACTTATTATCAGGATTGCTTTCTGGTTTGAAAAGCTTTGTTATAAAAATTCCGAATGTGTTATTGGTTGTTCTCCCGGAATGACAGACGATATAAACAGCCGGTTTCCGGAGGTTAAAACATATGTTATTTCAAATGCAAGTGATATTAAATTGTTTGGTTCATCCGGTAAAAAATACGGAGATACGGTTATTGATACAGGCAGGTTTGTTTATGCCGGTTCAATTGGGGCCATGGATGACGTTGAAACAATAATTGAAGCAGCGCGGGTGCTGGAAGAACGGGGAGTAAAAGATATTAAAACTGAGATAATCGGTGACGGGGCCGAACGTGACAGGTTAGAAAAGAAGGTGGCGGAATATCAATTAACAAATGTACGGTTTTGTGGCTTGCTACCCAAAACAGAAGTGGTGGACAGATTAAAAACAGCTGTTGCTTCTTTTGTTTGTTTTAAACCGTTGGAAGTGCTAAATACGGTGTCACCGAATAAAATGTTTGATTCCTTTGCAGCAGGTGTGCCTGTAATTCAGAATACAACGGGGTGGATTAAGGAGTATATAAAAAATAATAATTGTGGTATAAACGTAACTCCACTTGATGCAGAAAGTATGGCAGATGCCATGCTGAGACTTCATAAAGATAAGAAATACCGTGATATGTTGGCGGAAAACGCTCTTAATGCTGCAAAAAAAGATTTCGACAGAGATAAACTGGCAGAAGATTATTTAAGGATAATAGAAGAAGTTGGGATTTGACCTCCCCCTTATGGGATGTCCAAAAAGTATAAACCCTATGTCATTGCGAGGAGGAACGACGAAACAATCTGCTGTAAATCAATACAAAAATTTCACGAGATTCCCTGCCTGTGCCGTGCTACGGCAGGCAGACTTCACTTCGTTTCCAATGACGAAATTGTTTAATAGATAAGCATTTTACTACTTAATGTGTCATTGCGAATCCGTCGGTAGACAGGTGAAGCAATCTTAACACGGCTGAGATCGCCTGCCCGACATGGTCAGGCGGTCTTCTTCGCTCGCGCTCATCGCGATGACGTTGATATTTCGTCTTTTACTTATTATGCCCCAGGAATTTGGGGTGAATTCTCGGAATGACGACTTTTTGAACATCCTCAGATTAAAAACCTAATTAGTGCAACATCAGGGGGTAAGCATATCCCAATTCATAAATCAGTTAAATTGAATGAATAATATATTACTTACAGGGGGCTCCGGTTTCTTTGGTTATTACCTGAAAAAGGAATTAGAAAAATCAGGCAGTGTTACTACTATTGGTATATCTGATTGTGATAATATCTGCATTGATCTGTCAAAAGACATTCCTCTTTTAACTCAAAAATATGATCTTGTTGTGCATGCTGCCGGTAAAGCTCATATAGTTCCCCGGAATAAAAAAGAGAGACAGTCATTTTATGATGTGAATTACAGCGGTACGTTAAATTTACTCAAGTCGTTGAGCCGGAAAGACCTTATTCCCGATATGTTTGTTTTTATCAGTTCTGTTGCTGTTTATGGATTAGAAAGTGGTGAAAATATAAATGAGGATGCAGAATTGAAAGCTGAAGATCCGTATGGCGATAGTAAGATCATGGCAGAAAAGGAGGTTCTTAAGTGGGGGAATGAAAATGGAGTGAGAGTTACAATATTACGTCTGCCACTACTGATTGGAAAAAATGCTCCTGGCAATCTGGGGGCTATGATATCAGCAATAAAAAAGGGGCGTTTTGCAATAATTGGTAAAGGAGTAACGCGGCGTTCAATGGTTTTTGCCGGTGATGTTGCCGGATTTATACCTCAAATAGCAGAAACAGGGGGCATATATAATCTTACAGACGGTTATCATCCTTCGTATAAAGAACTGGCTAAAGCCATTGGAAACAAGTTGGGGAAACGTTCGTTATTAATAATTCCCGATGTTTTAGCTGTGTTAATGGCAAGATTTTCAGATGTATTGCAAATAATATTAAGAAGAGAGTTGCCGTTTAACTCACGACGCTTAAAAAAACTGACTTCCTCTTTAACATTTAATGACTCCATAGCCAGAGCGCAAGGTTGGAATTCAAATAGGGTGTTGGATATTGTTGATGAGTGGGTGTAGTTAGTTTAATTTACCTCACCCCCTTGCCCCCCTCTCCTGAATTCAGGAGAGGGGGGATGACGTGAAATCTAAGTCTAACGATTGTTATATCAGGGGGGTAAGGTAAAACTGCGAATTAAATGAAGTACCCTGAAATAAAAGCTTTTGCAACTAAGTTGAGGAATAATCCGACACCTGCCGAAGAAAAATTGTGGCAGTACTTGAGGAGAAAGCAGATTGAAGGTCGTAAATTTTTGCGGCAGCATCCGATAATTTATCAGCGTTCAGGTAATGATTTTGAATTTTACATTCCTGATTTCTATTGTGCTTCTGAGAAGTTAGTAATTGAACTTGACGGTAAAATCCATGAATTCAGGAAAGAAAAAGATGTCTTCCGGGATTCTGTATTACGACATTACGGTTTGACCGTATTACGGATTAAGAATGAGGAGTTAGAGGAAATAGATAACGTGTTGAATGAGATAAAGAGGCATTTTAGGAAAGAGTGTTGATTTACCTCACCCCCTTGCCCCCCTCTCCTGAATTCAGGAGAGGGGGGATGACGTGAAATAAAAACTTGACGAGTGCTACATCTGGGGGGGTAAAGTAAAAGCGACTAAATAACATAATCATATGCAAGTACAATTAATCCAAATCGCAGGTTTAACAATTTTATTATTTATTTTTATAAATGTGTATTTTATTATTGCCGGTAAGTTTAATATTATTGATATTCCTAACCACAGGTCGTCGCATAGTAAAGTAACCATCAGAGGAGGAGGTATAATTGTTCCTGTTGCTTTCATAATTTATGAAATTGTGAATGACTTTCCTTATCCCTGTTTTTTTGCAGGTTTGATTCTTATTTCAATTGTAAGTTTTACAGATGATATTATAGGTCTGTCATCAAAATTGCGTTTAGGAGTACAAGTATTATCGGTTTTGTTGATGATTTTTGATACAGGAGGGATACCTGTGTATGTGGCCGTTATTATATTATTTGTAATTACGGGATTTATTAACGGTTATAATTTTATGGACGGGATAAATGGGATGACAGGTGTTTACAGTCTTGTTCTTGCGCTTTCTCTTTTATATGTCAATGAGTTTCAGATTCATTATATTGACACAGGTGTCATTATTTATATAATTATTCCGGTAATAATTTTTCTGGTTTATAATTTTCGTACTGCAGCAAAATGTTTTGCCGGAGATGTAGGTTCTGTATCTCTTGCTTATATTTTTTCGTTTTTAATATTGTTACTTGTTTTAAAAACCGGAGAAGTCTGCTATCTGTTTATGGTATCTGTTTATGGTATTGATGTTGTTTTTACAATTATCAAAAGAATCAGACTTAAACAGAATATTTTGGAAGCTCACAGAATGCATTTGTATCAGTATCTTGTGAATGAGTCAGGTATATCTCATAAATCCGTTTCTTTACTATACGGAGGTACTCAGGCTTTGATAAATATATTGACAATACTGATAATGAAATATAGTACTAACAATATTGTTTTAAAATATTCTTTTTGTATTATAATGTCAGTTGTTGTTTTATTAATATATACACGTATAAGACGAAGAATCTCTGAAATTTGATCTGTGCTGCATTATAATGTTATTATGATTCCATTAATACGGA
>JAADEM010000118.1 GCA_013153405.1 Chlorobiota bacterium | reverse complement strand
AGAGGTGTTAGAGATATTAACTTTTTCCTTTACAGAGTAGCTAAAATTTATGCATAAATATTTTTCATCCCACAACTATTTCAATTGATCCAAGAATATTCGGGAAATTGTTGGGAGTTTAACTCTGAAAAACAAAAAGGGAACGACAGCTATCGTTCCCTTTTGAGGTGGTACCACCTGGAATCGAACCAGGGACACTCGGATTTTCAGTCCGATGCTCTACCAACTGAGCTATGGTACCTTTCCGTTTTGCGGTTGCAAATATACAGAAACTTTTTAATCCTCAAAACAAAAAATAACCGGTACCGAATATTTTTTTACGCACATAAATAAAATTGCCTGATATTTAATAGCTTTGCATTCCTCTTTAAGAGTAAAAAAAAATCTAAGATTTTAAGTACATATAAAAAGGGAGTTTAAAAGGAATATATTTTGTTGCAGAGGGTAATATTATTTATATGGAATTTTACACAAGAACACTAAATAACGGAATACGAATCATTCATAAACCTGTAAAATCGGTTGTAGGGCACTGTGGCATTATCATTAATGCCGGTTCCAGAGACGAAAAAGATGAAGAGCATGGCATTGCACACTTTATTGAACACGTAATATTTAAAGGCACACAAAAAAGAAAGGCATATCACATACTGAGCCGGCTTGACGATGTTGGCGGAGAACTAAATGCATACACAACCAAAGAAGAAACCTGTATATATGCATCATTTCTGATACAGGATTTTGAGCGTGCTGCCGAACTCATTACAGACCTGACATTCAACTCCGTATTTCCTGAAAAAGAGATTGAAAAAGAAAAAGAGGTCATTATTGATGAAATAAACTCATACAAGGATAATCCGTCAGAACTAATATTCGACGAGTTTGAAGAGGTTATTTTCAAAGACCACCCTATGGGAAGAAATATCCTGGGAACACCTGAACTGCTGAAAAGTTTTACTAAAAAAGATATTCTTCGGTTCATAAAAGAAAATTATCATACCGACCAGATTGTTTTCTGTTCTGTAGGTGACGTTTCGCCAAAGAAGATTGACAAAATAGCAGAAAGATATTTCGGAGCTGTTCCTGAAAACCGTCGCACCCGCGAAAGAGTTCCGGTAGACTCATACGAGCCGCAAAATAAAATAATATCACGTGACACTTATCAAAGTCACGTTATGATTGGAAGTCCGGCTTATTCATTCCAGGATAAAAACCGGTTAGGCCTGAATCTTTTAAACAACCTGCTGGGAGGCCCCGGAATGAATTCACGCCTTAACCTTTCGCTGAGAGAAAAAAACGGAATTGCCTACAATATTGAATCAGTTTACACCCCCTATGACGGCACCGGTGTTTTCAGCATTTACTACGGAACCGATGAAGAGAACCTTGACCGCTCTCTTAAAATTGTGCATAAAGAGCTCAAAAAGCTGCGCGAAAAACCGTTGGGAATATTACAGCTTTCAAAAGCAGTAAAACAACTGAAAGGACAAATTGCCATATCAACCGACAATAAGGAAAACCTGATGCTGGGAATAGGTAAAAGCTACCTGCTTTACGATAAGGTAGACTCGCTTGAAACCATTTATAAAAAAATTGATAAAATAACGGCTGAAAACCTTCAGGATATAGCCAACGAAATACTCGACAAAAACCGGCTTTCTACACTTATTTACAAATAGAGATTAAGAGATGTACGATAACAAAGAACTGGAAAGATATATTACAGACCATATCGACCGTGAAAGCGATGTTCTGAAAGAGCTTAACCGCTATACCAATATCAATATTCTACGCCCGAGAATGCTGAGCGGACATATCCAGGGACAACTGCTTAAAATGATATGCCGGATGGTAAATCCTGTCAATATTCTGGAAATAGGAACCTTCACAGGTTATTCAGCTATCAGCATGGCAGAAGGAATAAATGAGCATTCTCATATTGACACTATAGAAGTTAATGACGAACTGAGATTAACAATTGAGAAATTCATAAAAAAAGCCGGTTATCAGGATAAAATAACTTTACACATAGGTAATGCCCTTGAAATAATCCCATCATTAAACAAAAAATTTGACCTTATCTTCATTGATGCCGACAAACGGCAGTATCCCGAATATTACAAAATGGTATTTCCGCTGCTCAACAATGGAGGCTACATACTGGCCGACAATATTCTTTGGGGCGGTAAGGTTGTTCAGCCGCTAATCAATACTGACGAATACACAAAAGGAATACTTGAGTTTAACGATATGGTAAAAAATGACAAAAGGGTTGAAAAAGTAATTCTGCCTTTTCGCGACGGCCTTTTTCTTATACGAAAAAAAGAGTAATCACACTATCAGATCATCAAGGTCCTTTTTATCGAACAATGTGGGGTAATCATCCAGCAAACGCTCCATAACCGTACGCAATACCGCCTCACGCATAAACTTTGATTTGTTCTTTATCTTATATTTTTTCAGATATTGTTCTATTGCACTGTTCTCTTCGTCGGTAAGCATAAAGGTTGAACGATGAACTCGTTTTTTCCGGGGCAGATAAGAGGATGCCTGTCTTACTTTCTTTTTTGCCATCAAATAGGTATCAACTATTGTACATTTCAAAAATAACCATTTTAAGCGGTTAATCAAAACTACAGCAGGCAATGTCCTTAAATTCACTCTGCTCAAACAGGATGTCATCATCCGGCAACTGTGCATAAAAAGAATAAACCGAAATTCATCTGTAAATTCGTAATGCAAAAAAAGGTTGTTATATTTAAAATCAGTTTATGAAATAAAATTAATCATTTACGAAAAACAAATAACATGACAGCAAACATAGTTCCGCACACGCCTAAAGCAAAACTCGGCGAGGGTACAATATGGCATCCTGACGAAAATGTTCTTTACTGGATAGATATATTAGGATGCAAGCTACATCGCTACGATCCGAAAACCGGCACAAACACTACCATAGAAACCGACAGTATGATAGGCACGGTAGTTCCTGCTTCAAACACATACTCAGTTATCATTGCAACCGAGACAGGAATCCACGGTGTCACATCAGAAGGAAAAACAGAATTGCTTATTCCCTACCCTGACGGAGAAGCGCAGGATAACCGTTTTAACGACGGGAAATGTGACCCTGCAGGACGTTTCTGGGTGGGAACAATGAGCAAAAAAGAGACTACCGGCGCAGGCAACCTTTACTGTTTCGACGGTAAAGAGTTAAAACTGAAGTTATCGGGTGTTTCCATATCAAACGGAATAGTATGGTCGCACGATGCAAAAACAATGTACTATATCGACACCCCTGAAAAGAAAGTGTTTGCCTTTGATTTTGATAATGAAACAGGAGAAATATCAAATAAAAGAACTGCTTTTGAAATAGATGAAAAACACGGTTACCCAGACGGGATGACTATCGACGAAGAGGGAATGTTGTGGATTGCCCCCTGGGGCGGGAAGGCTGTTGTAAGATGGAATCCTGATACCGGAAATATTATAGAAAAAACAGATATACCTGCTCCACACGTAACATCATGTGCATTTGGCGGGGATGATCTGGATACGCTTTTCATTACCACGGCTCAGAAAGGACTTACAACTGAGCAACTGGAACAATATCCTCTATCCGGCTCTCTGTTTTTTGCAAAAAGTAATGTAAAAGGCGTACCTGCCTTCTCTTTCAGGGTGAGCTAACCTTTATTAATATCACCAATTAATACACTCTTCCGGTGCATCAGCCAGGGTATTGGCAAACCAGTCGGCACCGGAAAGTTCCTCTTTTGTGAAACTGGTCATTAGTGCCAGACACCTGGCTCCGGCACTTTTGGCTGCCTTCACTCCACTTACGGCATCCTCAACCACAAGACACTCCTCCGGTTTTAACCCGAGCTTTTCCGCTGCTTTGATGAACACATCGGGGTGCGGTTTCTTGTTCTCAATCTCCAGTCCGTTCACTGTTGCATCAAAGGTTTCTTCAGGGATGCCGATGTTACGAAGGTTAATCTCCATTTTTATTCTGTCGGCACTGGTGGCTACTGCCAGTTTCAAACCTTTAGCCCTCGCTTTTTCGATAAACTTGTGAACTCCGGGTAAAGGTTCAATTTCACCTTCAACCATCTCTCCGTATATCCGGTAAGTTTTTTCTTTGGCTTCATCAATATCAATAGGAAAATTATACTTCTCAGCTACACCACCAAGATACATATTTTCGCCTCTCCCCGTGAAAGGTACAAAATCCTCCTCTTTCACTTCCAGCCCCTCTCGACGAAACATCTCAACGGCAGCTTTGGCAATGTACTCCTCCGAGTCCACAAGTACTCCGTCCATATCGAACAATACTCCTTTTATCATCTTATAATATTAAAAAAACACGACAAATGTAATAAACTTCCCCAACCTTACTAATTGTATATGAAGTACTTTTTTAGCATATATACGGTAAATAACCTCGGATATTCGTATATTTATTGGAGATATAAGGAAGTTGGCATTCATTAAAAGAAATTATTATGGCAAAAAGAAAAACATATCACGTAACTAAAACAGATGATGGTTGGCAAGGAAAAATAGAAAACGGGAAACGAGCATCTGTAAAAGGAAAAACGAAAGAAGAAGTAGTAAAAAAAACTATTGAAGTTGCAAAGAAACAAGGTAATAGTTCAGTAAAAATTCACAAACGAGACGGGAAAATCCAAGAAGAAAGAACTTATCCAAAAGGAACAGACCCGTTTCCACCAAAAGGTTAAAATTTATGGCACTATACAAAATTGGAAACAAATTAGAATACATTAAAGAAAAGCCCTTTCGACTTGAAAAGGAAATTCAGGAATTGACAGAAAAGAATTTAAAAACAATTTTCGGACTTGAATTTGTAAAATCTGAATTTGCTTTGAATAATTTTCGAATTGACACCCTTGCCTTTGACAGAGAAGCAAACGCCTTTGTAATAATTGAATATAAGCGAGACAAAAATTTTAGTGTAATAGACCAAGGATATGCTTACTTGTCTTTAATGCTGAATAATAAAGCAGACTTTATTTTAGAATTTAATGAAAATCTTGATAAAACACTAAAAAGAACTGACGTTGATTGGTCGCAGTCGAGAGTTTTGTTTGTTTCACCATCTTTTACCAATTATCAAAGAGAAGCGATAAACTTTAAAGACTTACCAATTGAGTTATGGGAAGTCAAACGCTATGAGAATGGAACCGTATCATTTGACCAAATACAAAAAGCAGGTGCACAGGAAAGTATAAAGACCATTTCAAAAACGGATAAAAACGTTGATGCGGTAGCGAGAGAAATTAAAGTCTATACAGAAGAAGAGCATTTAGCAAATGTAACAGAAGAAATAAAAGAACTTTATGAGAAATTGAAGTCCGCAATTCTGAATTTAGACAATCTTGAAATTAAACCCAAAAAAGTTTACATAGCTTTTGTTTCCGGGAGAAATGTCGTGGATATATTACCACAAAGGAAAGCTTTAAAAATTTGGCTAAATATGAGTAAAGGTGAACTTGACGACCCAAAAGGAATAGCAAAAGACGTTTCAACGACAGGACATTGGGGGAATGGTGATTATGAAATAAAAATCCAAAATGATGATGATTTAGAATACATTCTGAGTTTAATAAAACAGTCATT